>CAMAMB010000040.1 GCA_945836755.1 uncultured Bacteroidales bacterium | reverse complement strand
ATCCAGGAAAAACTACATGTACATCCAGGAAAAACTACATGTACATCCAGGAAAAGGTTCGCGCAGTGAAGGAAGCGGCGGCCATAGTCTTCCACCCTCTCTCAGCGCGTCTGCCCGGGCCTGTCGCCCTGATCTCTCCGGCCTTGAAGCATCAGGCCCAAGCGGTGGGCGAGGGCAAGGTTGGCCATGAGTACAACGACGCCACACGCGGTGAGCGCCAGCCATTGCGCCACTCCCATGCTGAGCCATACGCTCCAACAGCCGTAGGCCACGTAAGGGAGCAGAAGAATGGTCGTTGCAAGTCCGGGCACATATCCCCGCACCAAGACAGCCTGCCCCACATGGACGCAGAGGTGGAAGGCAAAGGCCATGAAACAGGCCACCCATACCTCACGACAGTACGGCCCCTGCTGCAACACATAGGCTGTGACGACAAGCAGGAGCACAAACTCCTCCATGGCCGCCACGGCAAAGGCCCTCGTAGAGAGCCGCGACAGATGGGCCACAAGGGGGCGCAAGCGGGGGAAACGCGTGGCCAGCTCGGCCCGATGGGCCTGCATCCAACGATGCTGCACCGCAAGTTCCTCGCCATCGTGCAGAAGAAAGGCAAGAGGGAGGACCAACACAAGGGAAAACACTGAGAGGGCACTCATAGACTATATATGACTTGGAGAGAGCAATGTGAGGGGAAAGAGCGGAGGGACCACCGGCCACGCGCCGTACATGCAGCGAGGCCGGCAAGGCGGGCGGTCAGGAGACAGAGGCCTCTGCCTCCCGGAGCATCATACGGAGCGTACACAGGGCCGCCTCCACGGTGGGTACATCGCTGATAATCATTCGCCTGCGCCCCTTCTGCTCGTCCAGCTTAGAGCGGTAGGGATGCGTGGCAGCGAAGTCGATCACCCGGGCAAAGGCATTGCTTCGATAGAAAGGGCTGTCGTTGTTGCTGACGAAGTAGAGCGTCATGCGGCGGTTCTTGAGCACAAGCCTTTCGGCCCCGACACGGCGGGCGAGGCTGCGCAGGGGCACGATGCGCAGCAACTCCTCGCCTTCGGCAGGCAGAGGGCCGAAGCGGTCGAGCAGCCGGCTGCGGTACTGCGCTATCTGCTCGTCACCCTGCAAGCCGTCGAGCTCGCGGTAGAGCAGCATGCGCTCGGAGGCGCCGGGTATGTAAGTCTCCGGGAAATAGGCATGAAGGTCGCAGTCGATGGTGCACTCGCTGACAAAAGCATCTCCCTCGAGAGCCGGCTGGCGGCGGATTTCCTCGGCATAGAGGTCAGAAAACTCGTCATTCTTCAACTCGGTGATGGCCTCGGAGAGAATTTTCTGGTAAGTCTCGTAACCGAGGTCGGCAATGAAGCCACTCTGCTCCGCGCCCAGCAGGTTGCCGGCGCCGCGTATGTCGAGGTCCTGCATGGCTATGTGGATGCCGGCGCCAAGGTCAGAGTAATTTTCAATGGCCTGGAGGCGACGGCGGGCATCGTCGGGCAGCAGGCTCAGCGGTGGGGCGAGCAGATAACAGAAAGCCTTGCGGGCGCCACGCCCCACCCTGCCACGCATCTGATGAAGGTCGGAGAGGCCGAAATGATGGGCGCCGTCAATGATGATCGTATTGGCGTTGGGTATGTCTATACCGTTCTCAATGATGGTCGTAGAGACGAGCACATCGTAGTCGTAGTTGATAAATCCGGTGACTATCTTCTCGAGCTCTTCGGGCGGCATCTGTCCGTGGCCCATGCAGACACGGGCGTCGGGCACGTAGCGATGGATGAGGCTGACCAGGTTGTGGAGCTGCGAGATACGGCTGCTGACGATGAATACCTGCCCGTTGCGGCTCATCTCGAAGTTGATGGCATCGGCAATGACCTCGTGGCTGAAGGCGTGCACCTCGGTCTGTATGGGGCGCCGGTTGGGTGGCGGTGTCTGTATGACAGAAAAGTCGCGGGCGCCCATCAACGAAAATTGGAGGGTGCGCGGGATGGGGGTGGCCGACATGGTGAGCGTGTCGAGGTTGACCTTGGCAGCCTTCAGGCGTTCCTTGACCGCTACGCCGAACTTCTGCTCCTCGTCAATGATGAGGAGGCCCAGGTCGTGCCACTTCACCTGCTTGCTGATGAGCTTGTGAGTGCCCACGAGGATGTTGACCTTCCCTTCGGCCAGGTCGCTGAGTATCTGGCGCGTCTGTGCTGCAGTGCGGGCCCGGCTGAGGTAGTCGACGCGAACGGGGAAGTCTTTCAGGCGAGAGGCGAAGGTCTTGTAATGCTGGAGGGCCAGCACAGTGGTAGGCACGAGCACCGCCACTTGCTTGTTGTCGCAGACAGCCTTGAAGGCTGCCCGCACGGCTATCTCGGTCTTGCCGAAGCCCACGTCGCCGCAGACAAGGCGGTCCATGGGGCGAGCACTCTCCATGTCCTCCTTCACCTCGCGCGTGACCTTCAGCTGGTCGGGCGTGTCCTCGTAAGTGAAACTCGCCTCCAGCTCGTGCTGCATGAAGCTATCATGGCTGAAAGCAAAGCCCCGGGCCTCGCGCCGACGGGAGTAGAGGCTGATAAGATCGCGAGCTATGTCCTTGATCTTTTTCTTGGTGCGCTCCTTTAGCTTCTCCCATGCCCCGGTGCCGAGACTGCTCAGGCGCGGCGGTTCGCCCTCCCTGCCTTTGTACTTGCTGACCTTGTGCAGGGCGTGGATACTGACGTAGACACTGTCGTCGTTCTTATAAGTCAGGCGTATCATCTCCTGCATCGTGCCATCACTTCCGGGCATTCTGACGAGGCCTGCAAAGCGCCCCACGCCGTGGTCAATGTGGACGATGTAGTCGCCGGGCTCAAACTGCATGAGTTCCTTCAGCGAGAGAGCCATCTTGGCGTCGCGCGCATGGTCGGTCTTGAGACTGTACTTGTGGAAGCGGTCGAAGATTTGATGGTCCGTGAGGCAGGCAATCCGCATGTCGTCGCAGACAAAACCCTCGTGGAGGGTATGGTCGGCAGCCGTGAAGTGGGGGGAGCCATGACCGCCGTCCAGCTCATCAAGGATGCTGCTCAGGCGCTCGGCCTGCTTGGCGCTGTCAGCCAGCAGGAAAATCCGGAAACCGTCAGCGCGAAGCTGGGAAATAGACGCGTGGAGCAGGTCGAACTTCTTGTGGAAGAGCGGCTGCGGCGACGTGTGGAAGCGAATGACGGGCGCCGTCTCGGAGTCGCTGACGTCGCCATTGACAAGGCGTATGCGTCGCAGCGTCAGCAGGCGGCGTGCCAAGGTGCTGCCATTAGTGAGCATGGCCTCACGCATGAGCTGGAGGCGGCGCTCAGCGGCGTCCATCTCGGGCAGCTCGTCGCAGCTGAGGCGTGCCTGCCGCGCAAACCCTTCCTCATAGACGTGATGGATAGCCTCTACCACGTACTGAAAGTCATGGCTCACGAGAATGGCGTCATCTGTCAGGTAAGTGGCGAAATCTACCAAGCCTCCCTCGGAAGCATCTTCCGTGTCGGGCACGATACTGACCTCGCGGCGGCGCTCCTTGGAGAGCTGCGTCTGCACTTCGAAGGTGCGCAGGCTATCTACCTCGTCGCCGAAGAAATCAATGCGGTAAGGATATTCTGACGAGTAGGAAAAAATGTCAAGGATGGAGCCGCGTATGGCATACTCGCCAGGTTCATACACATAGTCGCGCCGTTTGAAGCCCAGCTCCGTGAGCCTGAGGCTAAGCTCTGTAAGGTCGTGGGTGTCGCCTTCAGTGAGCGTGAAGCTGCGCGACTTCATGGTCTCCAAGGGGGCTACTTTCTCGGCCAAGGCTGCGGGCGAGGTGACTATGTAGAGCGGCCTTTCGAGCGTAGCCTTGGGCGGTGTGGCCTCCCTATAGGCGGCGAGACGGTTGAGCACCTCGGTACGCAAAATCTCATTGGCCGCATCCCTGCGTGCATACTTGGCAGCCCGACGATAGCCGGAAGGGTAGAAAAGCACGTGGTCGGCGCCGCCCATCTGTTCCAGGTCGTGATAGAAATAGCCGGCCTCCTCTTCGTCAGAGAGGATGAAGAGAAAGGGCACGTTGAGCGCAGCCCTCTGCTGCATGGCACCGAAAATGACAGGGGCGGCCGAACCACGCAGACCCGTCAGACGCAGGTCGGCATGGGGGGAGTGCAGCATTTCATGGCTGATGGCATTCACAGCCGGGTGTGCCGCGAAGAGGGAGACTATTTGCGAAAGTGGCTTCGACGGGAAAGACATGTGGGAATGGGTGGGGGTGACAGCTTCGAAGGACCGAGCGGCTTCTCTGAAGGTGAGTGTGACAGCCTCAACCGGCTTGGAGGCCGGGCGGAAGGTAAACTTGAAACCTGATAAGGGCTTGAAGGCCGGGCGGAAGGTAAGCTTGAAACCTGATAAGGGGTTGGAGGCCGGGCGGAAGGTAGTGGATATGCGAGAGCGCCTTGGAGACCATCTGCCTCATATCGGGCAGCCTCGGTCCCTGCACTCAGAACAATGCGCGAGCACCATAAATATATGGCACTCGCGCTGCTATAAGAGGGGAGCCTTGGACAAGGCTTCTGTGACGTATTTAGAACTCGTAGCGGCGGTCAACCATCTTAGAGTCGTGGAGCATGAGGTAGTTGAAAGTGCTCTGGAAGGAGCGTTGACCTACCATCTGGGCGGCGCTCTGCTGCTCAGTGGCGGCGTCAAACTTCTCTGCTGTGTTGGCCTTGGTGTTCACCTTCACGAGATAGATGGCGCCCGCACCTTGCTTCACCTTCGAAACCTTGCCCACGGGTGTCTTGCAGATTGTAGCGGCGAGTGCGGGCTCGAGCACGTTGACACCTGCGAGGGTGGGGTATGAAGAGAAGCTGATGTTGCTGAGCGTGCCGGTTACAGCGCCTTTGAGCTTCTGCATGTCGGCTATGCTCTTGACGTTCTTGGCGAGAGCCATGGCTTTCTCGGCTTTCTTTTGCTGCATGACCACGTTCGTGAGGAACTCCTTAACCTGAGGATTGTCCCAAGCCAGGTACTTGTCGTCGTTGGTAGCCTTCACGATGACGAGAAGCAGGTGGTCGTTGGCGCGGCCGCATTCATAGAGGCGTGACACGTCGCCGGCCTTGGCTTCGTCGAATATCCAGCGGGCGCAGTCTCTCGCCTGAGCACCGCCGATACGGACGGGGATGAGGTTCTGCAAGGGGGTATAACCGGGAATGTCTGCCAGCATGTAGCCAGCCTTGGCGGCGTTCTTCTCGATAGAGGCAGCGTCTTTGTTCTGGGCGAGGAAGCGATTTATCTTAGAGAGCTCGTTCTCGTAGGTCTTTGAAGAGAAGTTGAGGGTGCACTTCACGATAGCCACGTTGTACTTCTCGACCATGTTCTTGCGGTCCAGCACCTGAATTACCACGGCGCCCTGATCGGTAGCGAGCACGGTGGCGGTGTTGGGTGCGGTGGTGTAGAGCGTGTTGATATACTTGGCGCTCTCGTCTGGCATGCCGAAACCTTCAAACTGGGAGGAGGTGATCCATACCGAGTCGGAGCGCTGACCGTAACGCTTGGCGAGGTCGGCGAAAGCGGCTCCGCCGTTGAGGGCGTTAAGGATGGAGTCAGCCTGTGCCTTGCGGGCTTCGGGAGTATCGGCAATGGCTGCTATCTGACGGTAGAGGATGGAGTCAGGAGCAGTGGTCTTGCTCACGAGTTTAAGGGTGTTGATGGTGTTATCCTGGGCGTTGTAGTAGGTTGCCTTGACGCTTCCCACAGCCATGGAGTCGAGGTTGGCAGCGACGTCGGGGATGGTGCTGAAAGCCTTCTTGCTGAGGGCGACGTCGGAGTAGAGGACATTGGAATTGGCGGTGCGCACGATGTTAGCCACGTCGCCACCTTCGCGAAGCTTCTGCTCGAAGTCGGCCACCTTTTTGGTGAGTTCGGCGCGGTCTTCGGCGCTTGCCACTACGTTGATGTCAAGCAGCTTGAGGTCGCGGGTAGGCTGAGAGAGATAGAAGTTTTCCTTGTACTGGTCGTAGGCAGCCTTGAGGTCGGCGTCAGTCACCTGAATATCCTTGTCGGCGATAGCGGTATAGGGGAGGGCCACCACGTCGGCGGTGTACTGAACGTTGCGTTCGTCGAAGCTCATCTTGGCAGCTATGGGGTTGCTGATATAGCCCATGGCGAAAAGCACGTTGTACTTCTGCGCGAGGAGTTCGTCGCGGAGCTGCTTTTCTGTGAAGTCCCAGATTTTCTTGATGCTCTGTATCTGCTCCACTTGCTCGGCCTGTCCGGCCTGTTGAGCCTGTGCGATGGTTTTCTTGTAGTCTTTCAGGAAGGCCTGGAGCTGTGCGAGGTCAAAGTGGCCGGTCTGGGGGTTGCCAAAGAGGGCTGCCATCATCTGGAGCGACTGTGCGGAGCCTTGGCGCAGGGCTTCCTGCACTTCTGCGTCGGTCACATAGAGGCCGAGCTTGTCGCACTCGTGCTGTATGACCTGCTGCTGCACAAATTGCTGCCATACCTGCTCGCGGATCTGCTCGGTCTGCTCGTCGTTGAGCGTTCCGTCTTGTCCCTGCATGCGCAGCTGAAATTTTGTAAGTTCACTCTGATCTTCCACCATCTGTTGGAAGTCTTGGATAGAGAGCTTCGCTCCATACACTTCGCCTACCTGAGCGCGGTCCATGGCTGAGGTGGTTTCTATGGAGCGGAAGAATTCTTCGGCAATGAAGGCAAAGAGTGCGAGGCCGAGTACGCCTACGAGCAAGGCACCTTTGCTTCTGATTTTCTGTAATGCTGCCATTTCTGATGATATTTTGTTTTATTTGAGATGCTATGGTTTAAGCCGCGCAAAGATAGACATTTTTTTTGAAACTGCTCCATCTCATTATTCTAACCTATCAAATTCCGCAGCAAATGGTTGCGCTCTGCGGGCTGTGGGCCTACGGTCAGCGTCGGCGCGGCTGTGGGGCGTCGCGCGGCGGCAGGGTGTCGTGGGCCATGGTGTCTGTGTCTGTGGCAGGGCGGGCGGTTTCGTCTTCAGAGCTGTTCATGGGCATGAAGCCCTTGCTCTGTTTGATGTGATACTGGGTGAGGCGTCGTCCCACGAGCCTGGCCCTGAACCAGTCGCCTTCTATCTCCTGTTCGGGCTGCTGGAGCCGGGTGTGGACGTTGGAGCTGAGGTCTCCGGTGCGGAGGTTCCAATACAGCTCGTTGGTGCGCACGATGGTGTGGGCTGCATCGTCTTTGAGGTATATGTGGCCGCGCAGCCTGAGCAACTTCTGGTCGTAGAGGATGGCTGAGTCGGCTATGACGTGCATGTTAGGCTTGAAGTTGTCGTCGAAGCGTTCGAGGAAGATGCCTTGCGGGAATTCCCACCTCGGCGGGGTGGTCTTGTCGTATACTCTCCACTCTTCGGTGATGAACTTGTAGCGTATCACCCCTGAGTCGGAGATGAGTTTGGAGACGCCGTAGTTGACCATAACGGGCAGCGAGTCGCGGTTGTGCACGGCGTTGCCCATGGGAGGAGCCTCTGTGCCGCAGCCTGTGACGGCGGCTATCAGGGCGAGGAGCAGGGAGGTGAGGAGCAGCTTGTGCATGACGGCTGGCGTAAGGTTGAGGGGTGTGGCTCGGTGGTCCGGGCTATGGGGTGGATGGTATGTCGGAGTGGCCGGCTGCCTTTTGGGCTACTCGGCCTTCCACTTATAGAACCATCTCTCGTTGAAGGAGAGGCCGAGGCACAGGCGGAAATATTCTTCCTTGATCATGCCTGCCACCCGGGGGTTGATGCGCTCGTACTGCACGGAGATGTTCAGCAGCGAGCGGTTGTTGTAGAGGTTTGTGATGGGTATGCCCACACCGAGGCTGGCCTGGAGGGAGTTGGGGCCCTTTTGGCCGTTGATGCGGGTATAGGGGGTGCTGAACCCGAAGCCGGCCTTGTAGCGCACATGGTCCCGCCAGTGTACGCCGTTAGGTTTGGGATGATAGTCCACACCGATATTGACTTTGTGGCGGTTATCGAAGCCGTCGGTGTGACAGTCGTAGGTGTTGGTGAGGGCGTTATACTCGGGGCTCTTTGTACCTTTCCATTTTTCGAAGGTGTAGTCAGCTCCCACTCTCAGGCTGTTGTTGTAGGTCCAGGCGAGGCCGAGGCCGAGGGTGTGGGGCAGCGAGAAGGCGTTACGCGCCACGAGGGTGTCTGAGCTGGTGATGGTGCTCGACGTGATGGTCTGGTTGCAGTAGAGGGCCTTGCGGTTGACGTCGTGGCCCAGTCCGTAGGTCACGCCGATGGTCAGGTCGTGGCGTTTGGCCAGGTTGAGGGTGTGCTGCACGCCGAAGTCTACCTTGTAGGTGCGTATGTCGGCCTTGTAGAGATAGCGGCGCGAACTGGCATAGCCGTCGTTGACGGAGGTCAGCGTATAGTGGTCCATTGTGCCCCACAGGTAGGCCATGTTGAAGCCTACCGAGAGGCCCTTCACCGGTTCCCAGCCCATACCTATATATACGTCGTGCAGGCCGCCGTCGCCGCTGAACTTGGTGGTCTGGGTTATCTCTGTGGGCACATCCGTCTCCACGGGGTCGGTGTGGCTGATCTCATATCCTATGGTGCTGTACGGGCGCAGGCCTAAGGAGAGGCCGAGCCGGGGGCGCAAGCGGAAGCCGGCGGAGATGTAGTCGATGGCCGTATTCTGGAGGTTCATCTTGTTGCCGCCTTGCTTGATGACGGCCGACTGCATGGTCAGCCCCACGTCGAAGAGGAAGGTCAGCGAGTCGATGGCTGAGTAAGAGGCGGGGTTCTTTGTGTTGAGCTCGTTGCCCTTGCGCATGCCGTATGCAGTGCCTCCCATGCCTTTGTTGAAGGCGTTGCCGCCATCGCTGAGCAGACCGTAGCCGTATCTGGAGTATGGGGAGTTGCTGCCGTTGGTCTGCGCGCCACAGGGGAGCGCCGCCGTCATGAGGAGGAGCAAGAGTACTTTAGCCGTTGTATTCATAAGCTATTGGGGAGGATAGGGTTCAGCGCCACGCCTTGCGGCCGGGGTCCGTCTGCGGGGCTGTATGCGGTGGGTGAGATGTCTTCAGGCGAGGGGTGGATGGGTCTGAGGGTCTGTGGCCGTGTGGTAGCGTACAATTTCATTGATGCCGCGTTCCACGAGGTCGTCTTGGTGGTCGACGTCGGGCAGGTCGAGGGCGAAGCGATGTCCGTTGCCGCCGGTCATGTAAACGTGGCCCTCGGGGTGCTGCTGCCTGAAGAGGCGGATGTACCCCTCCACTTCGAGGGCTATGCCCCTCAGCACTCCGCTGCGCAGGGCTGTGACGGTGTCGTAGCCCCAGCAGGGGGTCTCGCCTTGTGCGTCCACCAGGGGCAGGGCGGCTGTCTCGCTGTGCAGCATTCTGAGGCGGATGCCCACACCTGGTGAGATGTTGCCGCCAAGGTAATGGCCTGTAGCGCTCACACGGTCGTAGGTCACGCAGGTGCCGGCATCTACCACGAGCAACTCGCGGGCCGGACACAGGGAGGCTGCCCCCACACAGGCGGCCAGTCTGTCGGCACCCAGGGTGTAGGGCGTGCGATAGTCTATGGCTAAGGGGGTGGGCGTTGTGCCGTCCACCACCAGCACGTCCTCGCCGAGGTGTTCTTGCGCCCATCGCCTGAGCAACAGCAACACTTCTTGTGCATCAGCTCCCACTATCGAGACCCCGCAATGGGCTATGGGGAAGCGCTCGACAAGGTCGAGGAGCAGGCGCTGAGGGTCGCTGTCTATACGGCAACGTTCCACCAGGTCTTGCCCACTGAATACGGCAGCCTTGACCGAGGAGTTACCTATGTCGGCAATGAGGTTCATCACTGTGGAGGGCCTTATAAAAAGTGTAACTGCCTATTTTAGCGGTGCAAAGATAGGTTATCATTTTCAGAGCACCGCATGGCTAAAGACTTTTTTGGACTTTGGCCGGGGGCGCTGGGCTTGGTGCGGGAGGGCCGGAGCAGCGAGCGCAGCCTGTCGGTGGCGCGGCCTGTCGGGGCAAGCCTGGGTGCACGGCGTCAGGGTTTCTCAGCGAGGGCGCCGAGGTTGACGGCCAGCTGCTCCACGCTGCTGGCGCCCACAATGACGGAGGTGACGGCTTCCTGCTGCAACACCCAGCGCAGGGCCATCTCTGCCAGCGTCTGTCCCTGCGTGGCGGCCTCTTCGTTCCACGTCTTGAGCTGACTGAGCAGCTCGGGGGTGAGCATCTCGGGCCTGAGCGAGCCGCTTCGGGCGAGCCTGCTGTCGGCTGGCACGCCGTGAAGGTAGCGGTCGGTGAGCAGCCCTTGCGCCAAGGGTGAGAAGGAGATGAACCCCACGCCGGCTTCGCGACAGAGGGCGGTGATGCCTTCCGTCTGGGGTGCGCGGTCCAAGAGGTTGAGCCGTCCCTGGTAGATCAGAGCCGGGGTGTCGTGGGCAGCGAGGTAGTCGAAGGCCTGCCGCGTAGCCTCTAAGGGCCAACGCGAAATGCCGAGGTAGAGGGCTTTGCCCTGTCTCACTATGTCGACCATGGCGCGGAGGGTCTCTTCTATGGGTGTGAGGGGGTCGTAGCGGTGGATGTAGAAGAGGTCGACGTAGTCCACTCCGAGGCGTCCGAGGCTCTGGTCTATGCTGGCCATGAGCGACTTACGCGAACCCCAGTTGCCGTAAGGTCCGGGCCACATCTCGTAGCCGGCCTTGGTACTCAGGAAGAGTTCGTCGCGGTGGGCGGCGAAGTCAGTGGCCAGCAGGCGGCCCATCGTTTCTTCGGCGCTGCCCGGGGGAGGTCCGTAGTTGTTGGCCAGGTCGAAGTGGGTGATGCCGTGGTCGAAGGCGTAGCGACAGAGCCCACGGCTGTGGTCGAGGCTCACTGTGGCGCCGAAGTTCTGCCACAGCCCGAGACTGATGCGGGGCAGCATCACGCCACTGCGGCCGCAGCGGGCATAGGCCATGCCGCTCTCGTAGCGACGGGGCGACGGTTGGTAGGTTGTATTCATGGCTGACGGTGGATATAAAGCACAATACAGATACAATAAGCATGTGATTACCAACTGCTTAATGTACCTGTACCGGATGGTGACCCCGTTGGGATTCAAACCCAAGACCTTCAGAACCGGAATCTGACGCTCTATTCAGCTAAGCTACGGGGCCTGCTCTTTCGCCGGGCAAAGGTAGTAAAAATTTTGGGGCTGCAAGAGGTCCGGGGGCTAAATCTGCGCCGGGGCGGGCTGATGGGCTTCGTTTTGGGTCAGCGCATGGGTTGCCGGCCGATGCGCCTAAGGCGGCCTTGGCCCTGGGGGCGGGCTGCGGTGTTAAGCCCGCCCGCCTGTGAGGCGTTGCTGGGTGAGGGCGGAGAGTATGTAGAGCTGCATCATGGCCACGGCGCGGGCATTCTCACCGCCGTTGGGGATGATGATATCGGCGTAGAGCTTGGTGGGCTCTATAAACTCGTCGTGCATGGGCTTGAGCACATTGCGGTACTTGGTCATGAGCATTTCCAAGGGGTGGCCGCGCTCGGCCGTGTCGCGTTCGATGACGCGCAGCAGGCGTTCGTCGGGCTCTGCGTCTACGAAAATCTTGAGGTCCATGAGGTCGCGTAACTTCTTGTCGTAGAGGGTCATGATGCCTTCGACGATGATAACTTCGCGGGGCTCCACGTGGATGGTCTCTTCCAAGCGTGTGCAGGTGAGGTAGGAGTAGGTGGGCTGCTCGATGCTATGGCCGTGGCGCAGGGCGTCGATGTGGGCCGAGAGCAGGTCCCACTCGAAGGCGTCGGGGTGGTCGAAGTTGGTCTTCTTGCGCACTTCGAGGGGAAGGTCGGACTGGTCGTTGTAATAGGAGTCCTGGGGGATGACGGCTACGGTGTCGGCAGGAAGCGACTGCAATATTTTCTGCACTACGGTGGTCTTGCCCGAACCTGTGCCGCCTGCAATTCCGATGATGAGCATGGAGGGAGGGATGGTAGTAGATGGGTTTACTGTAACTTCCGCAAGGCTGCGGCGCGTGGGCCGCGACCCTCGGGATGAGGGCAAAGGTAGTAAAAATATCACACTCTCCGGCCGCTGTCTGTCTTTTTGCATAAGGTGCATTTGCGGTGATTTTGCGGTGATGCCGACCGCACGTGGGCGAGCGGCTGCATATTTTTCAAAAAACGCCCCATGCACATCCATAAAATCCTACATATACATCTAAGAAAAACTACATGTACATCCAGGAAAAACTACATGTACATCCAGGAAAAACTACATGTACATCCCGTTAAAACTACATGTACATCCCGTTAAAACTACATGTACATGCCATCCGTCCGTTGCCCGCTGCCGCGTCTGCTGCCGGTCTCGCTGCCGCAGCTTCAGGGCGTGCCGGGGCATCGCCGGCTGAGGGCCTATATATTATATATAGGTATGGGGGCGTCGGGGCCGTGCGCACAAAACGGGCCGCCCGGCGGCCTCGCGAGGGAGGCAGGCGGGCGGCCCGGCCAAAGGGGCAGAGAGAAGGGAGGACTTACTCGGTGACGAGCACCTTCTGTCCGTTGACCACGTAGACACCGGGGAGCAGGTTCTCCACCTTGGTCAGGCCCGCAGCCACACGCAGGCTCTTGGCCAGCTGACCGGCAGCGGTGTAGACATTGACGGTGGCAGGGCCGGCGGCCTTGATGGCAATGGTACGTGAGCCGCCCTTCACGACGAGGCTATGCGTGGCAGCGGCCTGGTTGACCATGCCTGTGAGGGGATCGTAGCCATACATGGTGTCGAGATAGGCTATGCGGTCGGCTATCCAGCCGTCGGTGATGTAGTTTACAGCCTGCTGTATGCCTTTATGATAGGAGGGCCAGCGCTGCTGCTCGCGCAGGTCGGCGCCGCTCTGGGCGAAGAGGTCGGCGTAAGCCCTGAAGCGCTCGGTCAGCTTGTCTTCGCTGAACTCGCCCTGACGCAGCTGTGCATAGCGTGCGGCGAGGTCGTCGGCCCAGTCGATGGTGGAGGCAATGGCCAGTCGACTGAAGAGGGTGAGCTGGCCGTGCTCGTGACGCCAGAGGAAGGTGTCGAAGTCTTGGGCGGCATCGGAGGTGTAGCTTGTAGAGCCGGCCCAGTTGATGCCCCATACGCCGTCCATGTCCCAGGGTGCGATGGTAAGGCGGTCGCCCTCGGCGCCCATGCGGTCGTAGACAGCCCAGAACATGTTCTTGCCATGATTGTCGGTGGCCAGCATAGCCTCTATGAAGAGGTAGTAGTCGATGAGCACGGGGTAGTCGAACACGCTCTTGACGCCGGCCTCGAAGGTGGTCTGGTCTTCAGCCGCCACGAGATTGACTGCATCGTAGAGCGGCGCCCACTCCACGGCCTCTTCCTCGAAGTCGGGATATTTGAGTTCGTACTCAGCCCAGGTCTCTACGCCCAGTTCGTTGGTGTAGGGCTGCGGCGCGACGAAGGGGTAATACTGCACGCCCACGTCGTGACCCATGAAGACCTCGTAGCTCCACTGCGACGACTTGTAGAGGGTGCCGTGTATCTCTTCTTCGCCCGACTTGCTACTGGCGGCGTCCTTGTACTTCTTGAGTTTGAGCTGCTTGCGGTCAATCTTCTCGGTCATGCAGTAGAGGCCGTGGTAGGCTCCGTTGAGGAAGACCTCTACGAAGCGTCCTCGTGTGCCGGTGAGGGCCTTGGGCTCACGGTCCTTGTAGTAGGGCGGAGTAACGAAGTCGTTCCAGAGGTCGGTGCTGACGCGGTTACGCATACAGGCGGGGTCTATGACCATGGCGTCGAGAATCCAGTTGTTGTCATTGCGCAGGCCGAAGTAGCTGCGGTCTACCGAGTTGCCGTCGGCGTCGCGTAGCTTGATGGCATAGGCTTTCTTGTCGAAGCCCTGGGCGGTGGCGCCACGATAGCGGAAGGCGGCGATGACGACGGAGTCGTAGCCTTCGACGGAGGGGTCGGTCACGCGGAACGTACCGGTGGTATACACCGTGCCGTTGCAGCTCGGCACATTGACTTCGACGAGAGGCAAGGAGGTGAAGCGGAGCGAGACGGTGCTGACGACGTTGCCGTCGGGGTCGGTCAGGTCGAGGGTATGAGGCACGGCGCAGTCGACGGAGGCGAAGGTGTGTTCGCCTTCGGCAGCCCCGAGGGGCGTGCCGTCGATGGCGACGCCATAAGTCTCGAAGCCGGGCTTGAAGCATGCCTTGACGGGAGTGGTCCATGCGGCGGCCTCGTCACAAAGAGCGGGGGTGACGGAGCAGAAATAGGTGGAGCTGCGACGGTCGTAGACGAGGTCCTTGCCCTGCAGGCGGAGGGTGTCGACGGCTTGATGGAAGGAGACGGCAGTCGTACCGCCCTCGATGTCGATGCCCTGATTGACGAGGTTTTCAAGGTGGCGCCGGTCGTCAGAAAGGAAGACGAAGGTAGAGCCTGAGTCCACCTCTTTCCAGAGACCTATGGCGTTGGCCGAGTAGTCGTTCCAGTAGACGTAGGAACTCTGCTGGTTGCGGCCTCCACCGGTGGAGGTGGTCGCCAGGTCGGTCAGCTTACACAGGGCATAGCCGCTGACGTCGTTTCCCGTATTGGAGTCGTAGACGTCAAGGGCGGGGGATATCTGCCAGAGGTTGGTGGAGGGAGCTGCCGTACCGCTGTAGAGCGTGAGCCCCATATAGCCTTCATACATACGGAGATAGGAGGTAGCCACATAGGAGCCATCGGACGTGTATACCTGTACCGCGCCGTCAGAATCGACGAAGTAGAACTTGGTGGCTTCGGAGGAGAGGCTGGACTGATAGAGGGTACTGCTGTATACCGTCAGATAGTTGCCCTGACGCAGGTTGACTATCTTGTAGAGCACGGGGTCGGCGGGGTCAGTGGTGAAGACGACGGGGTTGACCAGTCCGGTGCGCTCCCAGTAGTAGCCCTGCGGGGTCCGGCCGTAGAGGTCGGTGAAGGTGGCCGGTGTGTCGTCGCCGGTGTCTCCGCCTCCGACTTCGCCCTCGTCTACCACGGCATTGCCGCTCTCGTCGTAGATGACGAAGAGCTCATTGTCAGAGCCCGCGTTCTGGGTGTAGGTGCCCAAGAGATAGGAGCCGTTGGTGCGGAGATTAAACCACTGGGACGGATCGGCCACGTTGGCGATGGCGAAATAGTTGCCGCTGCGGGCTTCAAAGGTCCACTCGGCATCGAGCGCGTCGGTGGCGGTGGTGAGACGCAGGCCCTTGGCCACGCCCTCCTCGCGGTCACTGCTATAATAGATGTGCTCGCCCGAAGAAGCGTTGGTGAGCAGATAGCCACCGTATTTGCCTGCTTCGATATACCACCAGGCATCGGGTGTGTCGGCGGTGGCGGTGAGGTCGTAGTAGAGGAGAGCTGTCGAGCCGTGGTTGACGCCCAGCACGACGCTGCCCTGGTCGGCGTACTTCTTGCAAGCCAGACGGTACTTGCTTCCGGCCTTGAACTGAACTGCTGAAAAGCTTACGGTGCTGACGCTGAACAGCAGGGTAAGTAAGAGTAGAAACCTTTTCATACGCAGAGATTGAATGGAGATGGGGATAAGGAAATGGAGATGGGTGGGAAGAGGCGGCCGACCGCCACGCGATGGCGGCCGGCACGCTCGGGCAAAGTTACTGCTTGACGAACTTGAAGTGGCGGAAGTAGACCTGGAGGTCGCGGCCGCTCTTGTTGGTGAGGCGGAACTTGCCGGCCGTCATGCCGCCCAGCTCGTTGCCGGTGTGGATGACGGGATCGTTGTCGGCATAGTGGAGGAGGCTGACTTCATGCCACTGGCCGCCGGTGAAGAGCTCGAGCCGGAAGTGTTGGGCCACTCCCGGGACGCCGAGGTTGAAGTCCATGCCGGCGAAGGTGATGTCACGATCGGCGGTGAGGGTGAGACCGGCGTCCTTGGGCCAGTTGATGACCTCGAGGGAGGGGGCGATGCTCACGTCGTTGCCCCTGACGCTGACGGGCAGCAGTTTGAGCTGAGGCACGTCGCTGTCGAGGCGGAAGGGATTGTAGTCGGCGGTGTTTTCGAGCGCAGTGCCATGGGCGGCATTATAGGCGTCGACCGAGGCGGTAAAGAGCTTGTTGAGCGTGGGGAGCAGCACCTTGGTGCCCACCTTGATGCCAGGCTGCAGAGCATGGCGCACGTCGGAGTTTTCGAGCTCGTACATCTGGGCGTTGATGCTGCGGCTCAGCTTGTAGAGGGCTTCGAACTCGCGTTCGGCCGCAGCACCGCGCTGACGGGAAGCCAGGGCCAGGTCGCAGATGGCCGTGCCGTATTCAGAGAGCAGGCAGCCCTGAAGCAGCCAAGGCCTCAGCTCGCGATGGAGCTCGGCATTCGACTTGTCACCGAGCAGCAGCCGGGCTGCGCGGCCCAGCTCGAGCGCCTTGGCTCGCAGCTCGACGATGGCGGCCGGCTCGCCCTGCCCGACGCGGGCCACGAGGCTGAGCAGCTCATCACCCTCCTCACGACGGAAGCCGTGGCCGTTGGGACCGAGGTCCTTGTTGTAGAGGGCAAAAGTGCGGAGGGCCTCACGGTTGCCGGGGAGCACCTCGGCGAGACCCAGCTCCCAGTCTTTCTGATAGTCGTACGCCTTCATGTTCCAGCAGTAGTCGGCTATGCCCAATAGGCTGATCTTGGAGGCTTCGGCGTGCTCCATGGGGTTGGATACGAAGCCCGACATGGTGGAAGCAATGTCGAGGTCGTTGCCATAGGCAGGGCCGAGGAGGATATGGTCGCGCACGAAGTCGCTCACGGGGAAGTTCCACCATATATACGCCTTGCGGTCGATACGCTCGTTTATCCATTCCATAGACTCGCGGTCGATGCAATGGACGACGGTGTTGCCTGTCCACATGATGTGGATGTCCTTGTTCATGCCCCGGCCGAGGGTGCGCAGATACCCTTTGGCGTCGTCGGCCCATGCACGGTTGTACTCCGTGGGACAGAGGATGAGCGGCTCTACGTCGTGGTACTTCTTGATGAAATGGTCGTCGACATAGTTCAGAAGCTCTGCCTGGCGGTCGGCCTTGGCGCCCTCGCCCCAGATGTCGTCGAAGAAGACAGCGAAAGCACGGATGCCGAGGGCATACATCTTTTCGAGTTTGGCCATGAGGTAGTCACGGTCTTCTACCGTCCACTTGATGTCGACTCCGGGGTGGATGGCCCAATAGAACTTGACGCTGTGCTGCTTGGCATGCTCGTTGAGTTCCTGTATCCTGCGGGCATCGTCGTCGGGATAGGGCAGCCGCCACTGGTTGCGGTGGTAAGGGTCGTCTTTAGGGCCATAAATATAGACGTTCATCTTGTGACGCCCGTAGAACTCTATCTGGCTGAGGCGGGCCTTGTGGCTCCAGGGCGTGCCATAGAAGCCCTCGACGGTGCCACGGAAGGGCACATCGGGCCAGTCGGTCACCGTGGCTTCCTGCAACTTGCCTGCGGAGAGTGAGAGCAGGAGAGACTGCAGGCCATAGTAGAGACCGGCCTCGTCGGCTGCCGCCACGACAGCGCCACGGGGGCTGACAGAGAGGTAGTAACCTTCGGCGTGGGAGGGAATGCGCTTGGCATACTTCTTCACAGCCTTCTGTCCCTTCAGGCCCAGGGTTAGGGTGAAGGGAGCACCGGCGTCAGGCTTCACAGCCGCCGACTGCAAGAGAGTCCAGGCCGCCGACTGCCGCAGAGAAGCATCGGCCACTACGGCCCACGCCGCGGGGGCTTCATGGAGAACGGCGCCCTCGGCGGACGACACCTGCCGGGGAACGGGATTGACCAGGGAGAACTGGGCAGAAAGCGGCTGCCAGCCCGCCAGGACCAGCGCAAGGCCGACGGCCAACGTCTTTGTATTCATAATCATCAAGGTATGTAGCTTTAAGATATAGGTTATCGTGGCAAAGGTATATAAAATCATTAGTTCCAAGCAGCAAGCAGGACCAAAATATGCTATCTTTGCGACTTCCAACGTCACGCATTGCACCGGCCGCCTGCTACGGCCACCCATCCAGCTCCGACAAACATGTTCCGGCTTCACCTTTTCAACCCCTGGCACGACGAGGCCCTCGCCGCCCATTCGCCATACTACACCCCTACTGCCGCCGCCCGCCGCCTTGAAGCCGCGTGGGGGCAGCTGCCTCTGCTATGGGCCGGGAAGGGCGACTGTGTGGGCATATTTGCCACCCGCAAAGGACGACCCGCCAAGTCGAACGCCGTCAACTGCCTGGCAGACACGGACTCTCCCTTGGCACAGCTCCCCATCGTAGCCTTCAAACACCTCAGCGACGCCTTCTGGCAAGACGTCAGCTGCATCTGCCCCTGGGGATGGGACGCCCTCTTGGTGCACCGCTTGCGCAAGGCCGGAGCCCCCGAACGGCTGCTGCCCGACGCCACCCGCTTAGAAGACATACGCAGGCTGAGCAGCCGGCAGACCACGGCCCGCCTCCTGCCCCTCATGCGCAGCCTCCCCTTCCCCACCATCGGCCACTCAACCATAGCCACCACCGAAGCGCAGGTAAGGCAGGCCGCCGACGACCTCGCCGCCGACGCACAGGGCGGCAAGCCCGGACACATGATGGGCAAGGCCCTCTGGTCGTGCTCGGGCCGGGGCGTTTTCAGCAGCACCACCGCCCTCCCCACCACCAGCCTGCAGCGCATCAGAAAGCTGCTGCAGACACAGGGCGGCATCGAAATCGAACCTCTCTACCAGCGCGTGGCCGACTTCGCCCTTGAGTTTGAGGCCGACGCCGAGGGACGCGTACACTACATGGGGCTCTCGCTCTTCCACACCTCGGTCAGAGGGGCTTACACCGCCAACTACGTCGCCCCGGAAGCCTATCTGATCGACCTGCTAAACCGGAAAGTGGGACGCGACGTAAGCCACGAAGTCGCAGCCGCCGCCCAGGCCGCCGCAGATCACCTCACAGACCTGCTGGACCACCGCTACAGCGGGCCGTTGGGCGTCGACATGATGTACGTCGTGCCTTTCCCGTTGTCCCCATACATCATCAATCCCACGACGATGGCCGCACAAGCCAGGCTCCACCCTTGCGTAGAGGTCAACCTGCGACGCACCATGGGCGCCGTGGCTCTCTCGCTGCGCGACAAGCTCTCCAATAATTTGTTAAAAAGCTCGCAGATCCCCCGCGATATGGCAGAAATGTGGTACTTTTGCTTATAGAACGAGGCAGCCACCGCGCACGGCCGGCTCACCCGCCGCCAAATACAGGCTCACCCGCCGCGCAATGAAGGTTCACCGCCTCCCCAAAATCCCTTGTATATTTCAACCATTCTCCCAATGAAGAAATTAGCTCTCTGCCTGCTGCTCCTTGTCAGCACCCTCACTGCCCACGCCCAGTTTGAGGCAGGAAAGAAACACATCAGCACAGCCTTGACGGGCCTCAACCTACAGTACAACGGCGAGCAGAAGTTCCGCATGGGGCTTGACATCAACGCAGGCTACTTTGTGGCCGACTGCCTACTCGTTCAAGCCAAGGTAGGATACGAGCACACCCAGCACATCGACGACTTCAGCTTTGGCTTAGGCGCTCGCTACTACTTCGATCAGTGTGGCATCTTCCTCGGAGCCGGGGCCGAGTATATCCACTACACGCCCAAGAGCAACGACCTGGCCATCCCCGTAGAAGCCGGCTACGCCTTCTTCATCAACAAACACCTGACCATAGAGCCGGCGCTCTACTACCGCATGTCGCTCGACGACTTCTCCAATAAGAGCACCGTGGGCCTAAAGGTGGGCCTCGCCTTCTACTTCTAACACTTCACACACCCCTCACAGCCGCCCCTCCCCCGTTCACAGGCCGGAGGGGTGGCCTTTATGGAAGAATGGGGCTGCCCGAAAAGGAACTGAAAAGGGACAAAAGAGGGCCTGAAGAGGGTCCGAAGAGGGCCCGAAGAGGACCTGAAGGGGACCTGAAGGGGTCCGAAGAGAGCCGCAAAGGCTTCGCCCCATCCCCACCAACCACTCCAGCACACCACAGACCATCTATGACTGATATATCCACGCTCGGCGAATTTGGCCTCATAGACCACCTCACACGCGACTTCCCCCTCCATCACAAAGAGACCCTCCTCGGAGTGGGCGACGACTGCGCCGTGCTCGACTACCACACCCAAGGCGACAGCGACAAGCGCCGCATCGTCACCACCACCGACATGCTCATGGAGGGGATACACTTCGACCTCACCTACACCCCCCTCAAACACCTGGGCTACAAGGCCGCCATGGTCAACCTCAGCGACGTCTACGCCATGAACGCCACCCCGCGACAGCTACTCGTCAGCATAGCCTTCGGACGCCGCACCAAGGTGGAGCACCTCGACGAACTCTACGCCGGCATACTCATAGCCTGCCGGCAGCACCACGTCGACCTCGTGGGAGGCGACACCACCTCCTCCCTCACCGGCATGGCCATCAGCATCACCTGCATAGGCGACGCCGACGCCGACAAACTCACCACACGGGCCGGCGCCCACGACACAGACCTCATCTGCGTCAGCGGCAACCTCGGAGCAGCCTATTTCGGCCTGCAATTGCTCGAACGCGAGAAGAAGGTCTGGGCTGCCCAGCAAGGCGCCGACGAAACCCACTCACAGCCCGATTTCGCCGGCAAAGAGTACCTCATCGAGCGCATACTCAAGCCCGAAGCACGCCGGGACATCGTCAGCGCCCTGCAAGCGGCCGGCATCGTACCCACAGCCATGATTGACATCAGCGACGGCCTTTCCTCTGAGCTCATGCACCTTTGCAAACACAGCCACACAGGGTGTCGCATCTACGAAGAGCGCATCCCCATCGACTACCAGACGGCCGCCACCGCCGAGGAGTTTGGCATGAACGTCTACACCGCAGCCCTCAACGGCGGCGAAGACTACGAGCTTCTCTTCACCGTGCCCCTCACCCTCCACGACCGCGTGGTAACCATCCCGGATGTACACCTCATCGGCCACATGACCGCACCCGAACAAGGCCTCCACCTCATCACCCCCGACGGCAACGAGTTCGCCCTCAAGGCACAGGGGTGGAACCATCTCGCCACAGAGCAGCCTGACAGTCCAACAGCATAAACTCACGGCACTGACTAAGTTATTTATTCTCAAACCCTTCTTACACACCACATGAAACATCTTACCCTCCTCCTCGCCCTTGCGGCCTTGGCCCTTACCTCGTGCGGCGGCCTTCAGAACACCACCGCCCCCACCGCGAAAAGCTCTGCCGGCACCGGCACTACGACCGCCATCGCCCAGGGCCTCGGCGACCTGCTCGGCGAACTCATCAACGGCACCTCCACACCCTCTGAGACCGACCTCGCCGGCACCTGGCAGTACCAGGGCTCCGACTGCGTCTTCGAAAGCGAGAACCTCTTGGCCAAGGCCGGCGGCGAGATGGCAGCAGCCTCGCTGGAGCAGAAGCTCGACACGCAGTTAGCCACCATCGGCATCAAGAAAGGCGCTTGCAGCTTCACCTTCAACAAAGACAAGACCTACTCAGCCAAAATCGGCTCACGCACCATCAACGGTCAATACACCATCAACACAGCCAAGAAGACCATCACCCTCACCTACATGGGCGGACTCGGCACCATGAGCCCCCACATCGTCAAGAGCGGCAACAACCTCAGCCTCCTCTTCGAGAGCGACAAGCTCCTCAGCCTCGTCAAGACCGTCTCAGCCCTCAGCAACAACTCCACGATAAAGACAGCCTCTACCCTGCTGGGCAACTACGAAGGCCTCTATATCGGCCTCAAACTCAAAAAGTAGCCCCTTACGGCCAATACCCTCCCCCTCGCAGCCACACCTACCTGCGAGCTAACCCCACACCGGCGGGTGCAAAGTCAATAATTATCATTAACTTTGCACCCGCTTTACGTAGATGCCGCCCTGCACCCACCACTCACAGACAGCCACGGCAGCCCGCCGACATGCAGCGCCCTACGCAGCGCGGCCCACAGCAGCCGTCACTCCCTACGCTTAACCCATTTCCCGCATACATCACCCCATGTTCGAAAACCTCAGCGAGAGACTTGAACGCTCCTTCAAGATACTGAAGGGCGAAGGAAAAATATCTGAAATCAATGTAGCCGAGACCCTCAAGGATGTGCGTCGCGCCCTGCTCGACGCCGACGTCAACTACAAGGTGGCCAAGCAGTTCACGGAGACTGTCAAGCAGAAGGCCCTCGGCAAAAACGTGCTCACCAGCGTCAAGCCGGGCCAGCTCATGGTCAAGATTGTGCACGACGAGCTGGCTGAGCTCATGGGCAGCCGTGCCCACGAGTTGCGGCTCGCCTCGCGCCCCTCGGTCATCCTCATGGCCGGTCTCAACGGCGCCGGTAAGACCACCCTCTCAGGCAAGCTCGCCTACCTGCTCAAGGAGAAGAAGCACCGCAAGCCCCTTCTCGTGGCCTGCGACGTCTATCGCCCCGCCGCCATCGACCAGCTCGAGGTCGTAGGCCAGTCAGTCAACGTGCCCGTCTACTGCCACAGAGAAGAGAGCGACCCTGTCAAGATAGCCCTCGAAGGCATACAGGAGGCCAAGGCCAAGGGTTACGACACCGTCATCGTCGACACCGCCGGCCGCCTCAGCATCGACGAGGCCCTCATGCAGGAGATTACTCACATCAAGGAGGCCATCCAGCCCGACGACACCCTTTTCGTGGTCGACGCCATGACAGGCCAGGACGCCGTCAATACAGCCAAGGAGTTTAACGACCGGCTCGACTTCGACGGCGTCGTGCTCACCAAGCTCGACGGCGACACCCGAGGCGGCGCCGCCCTGTCCATACGCGCCGTCGTCGACAAGCCCATCATGTTCGTCGGCACCGGCGAGAAGATGGAAGCCCTCGACGTCTTCCACCCCGAGCGCATGGCCGACCGCA
>CAMAMB010000039.1 GCA_945836755.1 uncultured Bacteroidales bacterium | reverse complement strand
CAAAGGACTGAAAATCCTTGTGTCCCCGGTTCGATTCCTGGTGGCACCACAAAGAACTCCCGCGCAGGGGGTTCTTTTTGTTTACATGGGGTGCAGTGCCGCCGGCCCGCATTTTGAGAGAAGGGGCGCGCCACAGCCTACTCCCGCGGCGGCAGGTCCTTGGATTGGGACGCGGGACAATGGCGACGAGACATAGACTATGGACGATGAGGCATGTACGTGCAGAGAAACTTAGATGTACATGTAGTTTCAACGGCATGTACATGTAGTTTTAACGGCATGTACATGTAGTTTTTCCTAGATGTACATGTAGTTTTTCTTAGATGTACATGTAGGAAATCTTAGATGTACATGTAGGGCGATGAGAGACCTTGACACGGACGGCGCGACATCTTGACACGGACGACGCGGCCGCAGGTTGGCCCGGCTGGAATGGGGAGAGTGAGTTTTTCAACTAATTTTGTCGTCAGAAATTGTACAACTAATTATTTCGTTATATATTTGCGGCGTGGTTGGGCTGCTTGGCCTTTGACGTGCCCGGGGCGGCGCGCTGCGCCGAGGGCACGCCACTATTTGAGTAACGCATCCACACGCCACTGCCATGCTGATATTCCTCTTTCAGAGCTGTTTAGTGCTCAGCGTCTTATACACGGTCTATCGCCTGACGCTGCGCCACACCACGTTGCACGGCCTCAGTCGCGCAGTCCTGCTGCTGATTATGGGGTGCAGCCTGCTGCTGCCCGCCTTCCGCCTCTCGCTGTCCGACGAGAGCAGGGTAGTGGCGCGCTTCCACCACTTAGAAAAATGTCTACGGCTCACGCTGTCGGCCCCCTCGTCCACGGCGCCCACTCAGCACGTGCAGGTAGTGGGGCTGCGCCGTGGAGAGGCGAGGGGGACGGTGGCGGCTGCTCCGCCGACGGTGGGCGAGGCGGCGCTCTGCCTATATATTATGGTGACCTGCTGTCTCCTGGCGCATTATCTGCTTGCGCTGATGCGTTACGCCCGCCTGCTGCACCACAGCCGGCGTGCATTCCGGGTGGGGAAGGTTTGGGTCTACACCCATCCCGGCGTAGCCTCTCCTGTCAGCTGGGGGCGTACGCTGGTGCTCAGTCCCGACGACTTGCGCGCCGACCTGCTGACGCCTGTGGGCCATACGGGGTCCGGGGCGAGCCATCGCCATTCGCCGCTGCTGCGCCATGAACTGGCCCACATACGTCTGTGTCACACGCTCGACCGCGTGGTGTGCGACGTGGCAGCCCGCCTGTGGTGGTTTTGCCCGGTGGCGTGGCTGTGGCGTGCCGACCTTGAGGCCGTGCATGAGTATCAGGCCGACAGCCGGGTGGTGGGGCGCGGTGTGGAGCTGGGGGCGTACAGTGCCTTGTTGGTGGAGAGGGCTACGTCGACGTGTCCGCGCTGCGCTGTCCACGGCTGGCAGGCGTCACAGGTCAAGCGCCGTCTGCGCATGCTCTACGCCCTACACAGTCGCCCCGTGGTGGCGTGGCGCGCCCTGCTCCTGCTGCCCGCCGTGTGTGTGCTGGCGGTCTGTCTGGCCGTGCCCGCTGAGGTAGCCCGCGTGGTGCAGCCTGGCGCGGCGCCGATGCAGGTGTCCCGGAGCCGGGCAGATGCCTCGCCCTCGCTCCCTGTCGTTGCCCCGGCCGTGGAAGTCACGACACCTACCGCCGGCGCCCCATCTGCGCCGCCTGCCGCAGCGGAGGCAAGCGAGAATGCCGCCCTCTACATATCACGCCGCCTGACCTCTATGAGCATCGCCGAGCTGGCGGACGACTTCGGACTGACAGCCGAAACCGGCTACAACTGCATCGTCACCGTCGACGGGGTGGGCGATGCCGCGGCCGTGGAGTATCGCGTAGACGACGTTCCCTGCGACGCCGCCACCTTTGCGCGCCATGCCGCCGTCCACTTCGACCATGAGCATGCCACGCTGTGGGCCTTCGGCAAGGAGGGCCGCCAGAGCGGGCTGAAGGCCGTGCCCCGCGACCAAGCCCGACTTCAGTACGGTGTGGATGCCGAGGTGCTGGCGGTCTATACCCGCGAAGCGCCACCGGCCCGCCCCGGGAAGCAGCACACCTTGGTAGCAGAAGGCTCAGGCCTCTACACCATCACTACCCAATGACTTGCAGGAAGGAAGCGCGCCAGCCGCGGCGCTATGTGCCGAGCCACGCATTCCTTCCGGCCATCCACATATACGACACACGGAAAAGTCCGGCCGGCTCTTCTACGCGTATCCACTTCTTCATTAAACTCACATCGCATGAAACGCATTCTATTCTTCCTCTTGGCAACGGCCATGCTGCTGCCGGGCGCGGCGCAACGCCGCAAGGGCGCAAAGGAAACGCTACACGTCAGCCGTCCGGCCTTTGCCGCCAGCTATACCAACCAGCTCATCCCTCACGACGTGAAGGTCGTGGGCGACAGCACCATGGTCAGTTTCCGTATCACCAATTTCGACGTTTACACGCTGGCCTCCACCTCCACCCTGATAACCGACAAAGGGGAGCGACTGCCCGTGCGGAGCGGCCGGCTCTTTACCCGCACGTTGCAGGGCAGCGTGGTGGGGGTGCAGCAGTTGAAGTTCGACCACCCATACTATACCATCGTCAACTACGAGCCCATCCAGCTGCTTGACAGCGTCGTGCTGTCGTTCCCCACCCTGCCGCGCGACACGCGAAGCATCCATTTCAGCGAGGGTTACCCCGACACGCTCGACGCCAAAGAGGCGTTGCGCGCCTGGGACGTATTCGGCATACGCCTCGACGGCAAGACCTACGCCTCGGCCCTGCCCGCCGCCGGCGTCTGTGCCGTTCGCCCGACGCTGCCTCCCTTCACGCCCCACTGGGGCAAGGCGCGGCTCCACCTCCATCTGGTGGGCGAGGCACTGCCGACGGCGCTCGATGCCGGCGTGATGAACTTCTCTCACTGGGGAGCCGACAAGATGGGCTACCGCGACAGCTGCGCGATAACGGTGTCTGACGACGGCCGCTCGGCCACCTATACCTTCGATGCCTGCGAGCCTTTCACCTGTCTGGCAAGCATACTGGGCTACGCTCGGTTTGTGCCCGTGCTGGCTCCCGACACCGACCTTCACATCTACCTCGACGTCAACGCCCTGGGACGCCACATGCAAGACATGGGAGCCGACATACGCTACTTACACATGCAGGGAGAGACGGCGGCCATGAGCGAAGCCCTGACCAAGTGGGTGGAACGCATACAGAAGAACCTCTTCGTGGAGCGTCTGACGCAGCTGCGTGAGCAGGACAGCACGGCGCTGACGGTGGAGAAGATGCGCGCCAGCCACTACGCCCTGCTGCAGGAATGGCGCGGGCAACTGGCCGCCGACACTACGCTGCTGCCCCAGCAGCGGGAGTTTCTCAGCCTCTACGCCGAAGACTGCTATGTCAACGCCATGGAGCGCACGCGGCAGTTTGTCGCCTTCCTCACCTCGGGCACCAGTCACTCGCTCAAAGCCGACACACTTTATAACCATGCCTACGCTGCCGCCGATACCCTGCCCGACCCTCATTTTGCGGAGCTTGCTCTCTTCCACGACGACCTGCGCAGTCTCTACATCTACCCTATTGCCACAGACTGGTATGCCTATCTGACACACAACGGGGTGCACGAGGGCGCTGCCTACGAATGGGCCAGACGGCGTCAGGAGGTGGTCGAAGCCAAGCAACAACTCGACGCCATGCACTGCCTCACACCCGAGCAGCTCGACGCGCTGTCGCCCCTCTACTCCGCCTCGCTGCGCGCCGAGAACGAACGACTCAGCGCACTGCTCGCCCGGACAAAGAACAAGATGAAAGAGCAGGTGCAGACCCTCCCCGCACTGCGCGAAGGGCAGACAGCGCTGCAAGCCGTCGCGGAGCGGCACAAGGGCAAATGGCTGGTGATTGACTTCTGGGCCACGTGGTGCGGCCCCTGCCGCATGGGCATGAAGGCCATGGAACCACTGAAGCAGGTACTCGCCGGGCGCGACGACGTGGAGTTCATCTACGTGACCAATCAAACGAGCAACTACCGCGACTGGGTGGAGACCATCGACAAGCACAGCGGCACGCACTACCGCCTCACCGACGCGCAGTGGGAAAACCTCGGCGCTGCCTCGGAGGGCATCCCCGAGTATCGCATCTTCGCAAAGGATGGGAGCGAGGTGGACTGCATCATAGGCTACAGCAATGACCTGCCCGACAAGGTTGCCGCTGCCCTGCGCCGAGCCGGCATGCAATGAGCGCACCTGCCTCACTCACCACACATCACCACCCTCGCACTCATGGCCGACCCGCGGCTGACCTGCGCGAGAAACAATAGCTACTATATGGAAAAACTCACCACTAAAGAAGAAGAGGTGCTGACCTACGTCTGGCAGCTCAACCGCCCGTGCGGACCGCGCGACGTGGTGGAATGCTACCCCGAACCGCGTCCACACGTCAACACCGTGGCCACCTCGTTTCAGTCGTTAGAGAAGAAGGGATACCTCACCCACGAGAACCGCGGCCGCGGCTTTGCCTACTCGCCCGTAGTGACCCGCGCAGCCTACGGCCGCCGAACGCTGGGCAAGGTGATAGACCACTTCTTCGCCGGCTCCTACCTGAGCGTGGTCAGCGCCTTCGTCAAAGACAGACACGTGAGCAAGGAAGAACTCGACCGCCTGCTCCGCGAGCTTCAAGACAACCATTGACGCCGCAGGCCCGACCGCCTGCCGCCCTCAGCACCTGCCGACGCCCGACGCGAGCAGACGCCGAGCCCACGCCCCGCGGGAGCTGACAGCGCTCCCATGCCCTGCGTGACGACTCCCATGCCCCCGAATGGAAAGGGGACGCAGGGGGGTCGTCACTGCATGTACATGTAGCTCGAACGGGATGTACATGCAGGTTTTCCTAGATGTACATGTAGTTTTAACGGCATGTACATGTAGTTTTAACGGCATGTACATGTAGAAAAAACGGGGTGTACATGTAGGTTTTCTTAGATGTACATGCCGATGCAAGCCTCGGCCGGGAGGCGATGTCGGCGCCGCTCCCGACGGCAGGCCTGCACCGCCGGCCACAGCCTCGGCCGCCGAAGCCGCCGGGCCCGCACCGCCATCCCTTCGCCAAGCGCCATGCGGCTCCATCGCGCCCCACCGCCCGGCACCTCTTCCCCACCCGAGAAACTACTCTGTAAGGTATTGTTTCTCAACTAGGTAACCACACCTTATCACAAATCATCAAGAAATAATCGTAAAAATATGTAACCAAAAGTGGGGGAATGTGGGGGAAAGTCCGTACTTTTGGAAATTCTTTCGCAGACCATGCTCTTTACAGGTACCTAC
This sequence comes from uncultured Bacteroidales bacterium, assembly GCA_945836755.1. Taxonomy (GTDB): domain Bacteria; phylum Bacteroidota; class Bacteroidia; order Bacteroidales; family Bacteroidaceae; genus Alloprevotella. The sequence goes on along the minus strand of CAMAMB010000039.1, from coordinate 17,516 downwards.
CAGGCCAAGATGGACACCAAGGGCCGCGTGTTCCTGCCGTCCGACTATCGCCGCCAGCTCCACGAAGCCGGCAGCGGCATTGTGCTACGCCGCGACCTGTTTCAGCCCTGCCTCGTGGTCAGCACACGTCAGGTGTGGCTCGACGAGGCAGCGCGCCTCAGAGCGTGCCTCAATGGGTGGAACCGCCACGAGGCCCAGGTGCTGCGCCGCTTCATGGCCGACGTGGAGAGCGTAAGCCTCGACGCCTCGGGCCGCCTGCTGCTGCCCCGCAGGCTGCAAGACTTCTGCCGGATAGACCGCGAAGTGAGCTTTTTAGGCAGCTACGACCGTATCGAGGTGTGGAGCACAGCCCTGCTCGAAGCCACCCTCTACGACGACAACCGCTACGCCGAGGCCGTGGAACAGCTCATGGGCACAGCCCACACCGAGCCCGCGGCCACGCCTACCCCCTGACACCTCCATCCACCCCATAACCCCGAGGGACGAACCAGCCCATGTATCACATACCCGTACTCCTCCACGAATGTATCGAGGGCCTGCACATCAAGCCCAACGGCACCTACGTCGACGTGACCTTCGGCGGAGGCGGACACAGCGGTGAGATACTGCGCCACCTCGGCCCCGACGGCCATCTCTACAGCTTCGACCAGGACAAGGACGCCGAGCAGAACATCTTCGAAGGCGACGAGCGCTTCACCTTTGTGCGAAGCAACTTCCGCTACCTGAAAAACTGGATGCAGTACTACGGGGTGGAAGGCATCGACGGCCTCATAGCCGACCTCGGCGTATCGTCACACCACTTCGACACCGAGGAGCGCGGTTTCTCCTTCCGCTTCGACGCCCCGCTCGACATGCGCATGAACGGCCGCAGCGGCCGTACAGCCGCCGACATAGTCAACACCTACGACAGCGAGAAGCTGGCCCACGTGTTTCGCCTCTACGGCGAACTGCGACAGGCCCACCGCCTCGCCGAAGCCGTGGTCAAAGCCCGCGCCACACGCCCCGTGGCCACCATCAACGACCTGCTCGACGCCGTGGAGCGGCTGCTGCCGCGCGAAAGGGCCAAGAAAGACCTCGCCCGCCTCTTCCAAGCCCTGCGCATAGAGGTGAACCACGAGATGGACGCCCTCGAAGAGCTCTTGGAAGCCACCCTCCACTGCCTCAGACCCGGCGGAAGGCTCGTCGTGCTCACCTACCACTCGCTCGAAGACCGCATGGTCAAAAACTTCATACGCGCAGGACGCATCAGCGGCGAGGTGGAAGAAGACTTCTACGGCCGCCGGCTCACCCCATGGGAGACCGTCAACCGCAAAGTCATCGTGCCCTCCCCACAAGAGCAGGCCGACAACCCGCGAAGCCGCTCGGCCAAACTCAGAATAGCAGAGAGACGCTGAGAGACACCCCACCACAACCCTGCACACCCGCGGCCGTTAGCCACAACGGTCGCTTGAACAGGATAAACGCACCCACACAGCCCCAAGCCACACGGGCCGACACCCCAACCACACACCACATGACCGCCCACGCCAACCCTCACGACGAAGAGCTCCGCCACGACACGCAGACCCAGGACGACGATGCCGCCACACCAACCCCGCACAGCGACAACGAGGCCGAAGCCACCGAGCAGAAAGGCACCCTCCAGGCCCTGCGGGAACTGACCGCCGACGAAGACGACCCCATCACCCACGACCATCGCCCCATCACCCTCACCACCGTGCTGGGCGGCGACATACTGGCCAACAGATGGTTCAGACGCAACGTCTTCTTCTTCATCATGATAGTGGCCATGCTCTTTGCCTATATAGCCAACCGCTACCGCTGCCAGCAGGAAATGATAGAGACCAAAAACCTGAGCGACACCCTGCTCGACCGCAAATACAAGGCCCTCGTCAGAAGCAGCCAGCTCAAAGAAAAAATGCGACGCGCCTACATCGAAGACGCCCTCGCCGACACCACCCTCGAAACCGCCTCGACACCCGCCTATAACCTAAAGGTAGACAACGAATGAACTTCCCCGCCAAACGTGTGATGCAGCGCTACTCCTTCATAGCCACCCTGCTGGTGCTGGTCGGAGTGGCCGTGCTGTGCAAGGCCGTCTACACCATGACGGTAAAGAAGGAATACTGGGAGGCAGTGGGCAAGCGCTTTGTGAAGAAGAACCAGGAAGTGCCCGCCACACGCGGCAACATACTGGCGGCCGGCGGCGAGGTGCTGGCAGCCTCGCTGCCCGAATACAGAATATTCATGGACTTCATGTCGTGGGAGAAAGACCCCAAGCGGCGCGACAAGGAACAACACCGGCGCGACTCCGTGCTCAGGGAAAAGATGGACAGCATCTGCCAAGGCATGCACCACATCTTCCCCGATATAGACCCCGCCGCCTTCCGCCGACACATGGAAGAGGGCCGCGCACGCAAGAGCCACCACTGGAAACTCTACAACAAGCGCATCACTTACATACAGTACAGCCAGTGTAAGCAGCTCCCCGTGTTCCGCCTCTCGGCAGGCCGCGGCGGCTTCCACTCAGAAGAAGTCAAGACCCGCAAAAACCCCTACGGACGCCTGGCCATACGCACCATAGGCGACCTCTACAAGGAAAAGGACTCCGCCCGCACCGGCTTGGAACTCAGCTTCGACAGCATACTGCGAGGAAAACCCGGACTGTCGCACCGGCAAAAGGTGCTCAACCGCTTCCTGCAGATAATAGACAAGCCCGCCGAGGACGGCTACGACATACAGACCACCATAGACGTGGGCATGCAGGACCTCTGTGAGAAAGCCCTCAACGACAAGCTGGTGGAAATTGGCGCCAACTCAGGTGTGTGCATCCTCATGGAAGTGGCCACGGGCGACATTAAGGCCATGACCAGCCTCACCCGCGTGGCCGACGGCACGTATCAGGAAGTCAACGCCGACGCTGTCAAGAACCTCTACGAGCCGGGCTCCGTCTTCAAACCTATGTCCTTCCTCGTGGGCATGGACGACGGACACATCCACATGACCGACGTGGTCGACGTGGGGTGCGGCATCAAGGAAATGTACGGGCGCAAAATGCGCGACGCCAACTGGCGCTCGGGAGGCTCGGGCGTGGTGACCGTGCCGCAGATACTCCAAAAGTCGCTCAACGTGGGCGTCAGCACCCTCATCGACCGTTTCTACCACGACAACCCCAAGCGCTTCGTCGAGGGCATCTATCGCATAGGCGTGGCCGAAGACCTGAAGATACCCATACCGGGATACGCGAAGCCCCGCATACGCATGCCGAAACCCGACGGCAGCAACTGGTCGAAGACAGCCCTGCCCTGGATGAGCATCGGATACGAGACACAGATACCGCCCATCACCACCATCAACTTCTACAACGGCATAGCCAACAACGGAAAGCTGCTGCGACCCCGCCTGGTGAAGGCCATCCTCAAGGACGGCGAGGTGGTGAAGGAATTCCCCGTCGTCGTGCTCCGCCAGCACATGGCCAAGCCCGAGGCAGTGCGCAACATACAAGACTGCCTGGAGTCTGTGGTCAGCCAAGGCCTCGGCAAGAAGGCGGCGTCGAAGCACTTCACCTCGTCGGGCAAGACAGGCACAGCCCAGATATGGACCAAAGACGGCTTCGCGTCACAGTACCTCGTCTCGTTTGCCGGCTACTTCCCCGCCGATAAGCCCCTGTACTCCTGCATCGTATGTATACAGAAGGGCGCACCGGCCTCGGGCGGCGGCATGTGTGCCCCCGTCTTCAAACGAGTGTCGGAGAGCGTCATGGCACAACGGCGCAGCGACAACTACCAAGAGGCGCGCGACACAATACACTGCCTGCAGCCCGTGGTGTGCAACGGCAACCTGCGCGCCGCCTCACAAGTGATACAACATATAGGCATAGCCTGCCGGCAAAGCCTCGACGAGGGCGACATGGCCGTATGGGGCAGATGCGAGACACAGACCGACGGACTGACCATGCGGCCCGACACCGGCCACGACCCCTCCCTCATGCCCGACCTCACGGGCTACGGACTGAGAGATGCCCTCTTCCGCCTCGAAAGCATGGGCCTCAAAGTGAAGGCACACGGCTTCGGCACCGTCTCAGCGCAAAGCATACAGCCAGGCAAGCCCTTCAAAAAAGGCGACACCGTGGAGCTGACCCTCGGCAAGGCACAGAACGCCCCCAAAGCACTGAGGCCCGACGCCGAACAATCAGACACCACCGCCCAAAAGGCAGCACAGACTGAGCCCGAAGACTCGGAACTCACCCCCACCCTGCGCGACGAGCAGAAGATGAGACAAAGGCAAGACAGCGCCGCACGCAACAACCACAACGCCCGCGTCAGCGCCAACGGTAACAAGAAGAAAACCACCGACACACCGGCCAAGCCCGCCCCGAAGCCCGCGCAAAAAAACAAAGCCGCAGCCACACAGCCCAAAAAGACTGCCACCACCCAGAAAGCCGGCCCGGCCAAAGCCTCCAACAACGGCAGCAAAAAGAAAGCCTGACCCACGCGCCACCCCATCGCATACGTTTCACACAACCACATAGCCCTATGCTCCTCTCCACCCTCCTCAGTCGCGTCGAAGTGGTGGCCCACCACGGGTCACTCGACTGCGACATCAGCGGCATACAGATAGACTCACGCCTCGTCAAGCCCGGCCACCTCTTCGTGGCCGTCAGAGGCACGCAGGCCGACGGCCACCACTACATAGACAAGGCCATCGCCCTCGGCGCTACGGCCATCCTGCAGTGTGACCCCCTGCCCGAAAGCCCCACAGCAGGCATCACCTACGTACAAGTGGCCGACACCGAAGCCGCAGTAGGCCCGGTGGCCACCACCTTCTACGGCGACCCCACGAAGCACCTCCGCCTCGTCGGCGTAACCGGCACCAACGGCAAGACCACCATCGCCACCGTGCTCTACGAGATGTTTCGCAAGATGGGACATAAGTGCGGCCTCTGCTCCACCGTGTGCAACTACATCGACGGTACACCCATCGAGGCCGACCATACCACCCCGGACCCCATCACCCTCAACGCCCTGCTCTCGAAGATGGTGGAAGCCGGCTGCGAGTACGCCTTCATGGAGTGCTCGTCGCACGCCATCGCCCAGAAGCGCATCGGCGGCCTCAGCTTCGCGGGCGGCATCTTCACCAACCTCACCCGCGACCACTTGGACTACCATAAGACCTTCGACAACTACCGCGACGCCAAGAAGGCCTTCTTCGACAGTCTGCCCACAGGCACCTTCGCCATCACCAACACCGACGACCGCAACGGCCTCTTCATGATGCAGAACACGGCAGCCACCGTGCGCACCTACTCGACGCGCTCGGCAGCCGACTTCAAGGGCCGCATACTCGAGGAGAGCATCGAAGGCATGCTGCTCGACATCGACGGCCTGGAGGTCAGCGTGCGCTTCGTGGGTCGCTTCAATGTGAGCAACCTGCTCGCCGTCTACGGGGCAGCGCTCATGCTCGGCAAGCCCCGCGAAGAGGTGCTGCGCGTGCTCTCAGAGCTCCACCCCGTCAACGGACGCTTCGAGGCCATACGTTCGCCCAAGGGCTTCAGCGCCGTGATAGACTACGCCCACACCCCCGACGCACTCGAAAACGTGCTCACCGCCATCAACGAAATCGTGGCCGGCAAGGGGAAGGTCATCACCGTATGCGGCGCCGGCGGCAACCGCGACAAGGGTAAGCGCCCCCTCATGGCTCAAGAGGCCGCACGGCGCTCTGACCGCGTCATCATCACCAGCGACAACCCGCGCTTCGAGGAGCCCGAAGCCATCATAGCCGACATGCTCGCCGGCCTCGACGACGAACAGCGCAGCCGCACCATCGCCATCACCGACCGCCGCGAGGCCATACGCACCGCTGCCCTGCTGGCTCACGAAGGCGACGTCATCCTCGTGGCCGGCAAGGGACACGAACCTTACCAGGACGTCAAAGGCGTGAAACACCACTTCGACGACCACGAAGAAGTGCGCAAGGCTTTCGGCCTCTAACCGCTGAAAGACCCGAGGCTTTTGCCGCAAGGCCCAATAGCTCCGCCGAAAGGCCCGGAAGGTCTGACCGGCACGCTGCCGCAGCGCAGCGCAGGCCCAACGCCTCACCCTCTCCACTCACCACTTAACCCACACCTTTCGCTATATGCTCTTCTATCTCTTCCGCTTCTTAGAGCAGTTTGGAGTGCCCGGCTCGGCCATGTGGTCGTTCATCTCGTTCAGGGCACTGCTCTCGCTCATCCTTGCGTTAGTCATATCGGCCTGGTTCGGCGAGTACTTTATCAAGTGGATGAAGCGCCGCCGCATCAGCGAGACACAGCGCGACGCCAAGATAGACCCCTTCGGCGTCGAGAAGCACAACGTGCCCTCCATGGGCGGCATCATCATCCTCGTGGCCATCCTGGTGCCCTGCCTCCTGCTGGGCCGCCTGCGCAACATCTACATGATACTCATGCTCGTGACCACCGTGTGGCTCGGCCTGCTGGGCTTCCTCGACGACTACATCAAGATATTCCGCCGCAACAAGGACGGCCTTGCCGGCAAGTACAAGATAGCCGGACAGGTCATCATCGGCCTCTTCGTCGGCCTTACCCTCTATCTCTCGCCCGACGCCACCATTCGCGAGAACATAGAGCGCCAGCGAACGGGCAACGTCACCGAAATCGTCCACAAGAGCGAAGCCGTGAAGAGCACCAAGACCACCATCCCCTTCGTCAAGAACAACAACTTCGACTACGCCGACGTCATGGGCTTCTGCGGCGAACATAAGACCGAGGCCGGCTGGATACTCTTCGTCATAGTGACCATCTTCGTCATCACCGCCGTCTCCAACGGGGCAAACCTCAACGACGGCATGGACGGCATGACGGCAGGCAACTCGGCCATCATCTGCATAGCCCTTGGCGTACTGGCCTACGTCTCGAGCCACATCGAGTTTGCCTCTTACCTCAACATCATGTACGTGCCGGGCTCACAAGAGCTCGTCATCTTCTGCTGCGCCATGGTGGGAGCCCTGATAGGCTTCCTCTGGTACAACGCCTATCCCGCACAGATATTCATGGGCGACACCGGGTCGCTGGCCATCGGCGGCATCATAGCCGTGCTGGCCATCATCATACATAAGGAGCTGCTCATCCCCATCCTCTGCGGCATCTTCCTCATCGAGAGCCTCAGCGTCATCATGCAGGTAGAATTCTTCAAGTGGGGCAAGCGCAAGGGGCGCAAGCAGCGCATCTTCAAGCGTACACCCATCCACGACAACTTCCGGGTGCTGCCCTCACAGCTCGATCCCGAGTGTCGCTACGTCTTCGGCTCGTGGCCCCGCGGAGCATGGCACGAGAGCAAAATCACCGTGCGCTTCTGGATCACCACCATCCTGCTGGCCGCCCTCACCATCATCACGCTCAAGATAAGGTAGCCCACGCAGCGGAGGCCGCACGCCGCCCTCCCCTTCCCTATTCCTCCCCCTCATTATCATCATTCCATCATGCGATTAGTAGTTTTAGGCGCTGCCGAGAGCGGTGTGGGTGCTGCCATCCTTGCCCGGCGCGAAGGTTACGACGTATTCGTCTCTGACATGGGCACCATCAAGCCCCGTTACAAAGCCCTGCTCGACAGCCACTCCATACCCTGGGAAGAAGGCGGCCACACCCCCGAACTCCTGCTCAGCGCCGACGAGGTGGTCAAAAGCCCCGGCATACCACCCACCGCGCCCCTCGTGGCCCAACTCATACATCAGGGCACACCCATACTCAGCGAAATAGAATTTGCGGCACGCTACACCGACGCACGCATGATTTGCATCACCGGCAGCAACGGCAAGACCACCACCACCTCGCTCATACACCACATCTGCCGCAAGGCAGGCATGGACGTCGGCCTGGCCGGAAACATCGGACACAGCCTCGCCCTGCAGGTGGCCGAGACGCCACACGCCAACTACGTCATCGAGCTCTCCTCCTTCCAGCTCGACAACATGTACGACTTCCGCGCCCACATCGCCGTGCTCCTCAACATCACCCCCGACCATCTCGACCGCTACGACTACCGCATGCAGGGATACGTCGACAGCAAAATGCGCATCACCCGCAACCAGCAGCGCGGCGACACCTTCGTCTACTGGCTCGGCGACGACTACATACCCGCCGAGCTGCCGGCCCACCCCTCCGAGGCCCTGCGCTGCGGCTTCAGCGACGCCCTCACCGACGGCGCTGCCGCCTACGCCTCGGCCGACGGCCTCTTGGTGGTCACAGCGCCCGTACACTTCGAGATGCCCCTCAGCAGGCTCTCACTGCCCGGACGCCATAACCTGCGCAACTGCATGGCCGCCGCCATAGCCTGCCTCGCCGCCGGCGTCAGCCCCGACGTCGTGCGTCAAGGGCTCAGCGACTTCCCCGGAGTGGAACACCGCCTCGAGAAGGCCGGAGATGCCCGCGGAATACACTTCGTCAACGACAGCAAGGCCACCAACGTCGACGCCTGCTACTGCGCCCTCGACAGCATGACCACACCCGTCGTGCTCATCGTCGGCGGAAAGGACAAAGGCAACGACTACACGCAGATCATGCCCCTCGTCAGGCAGAAGTGTCGGGCCATCGTCTATCTCGGAGCCGACAACACCAAGCTCCACGACAACTTCGACGCCCTCTCCCTGCCCACCGCCGACACCCACTCCATGGCCGACTGCGTGAAGGCATGCCTCAGCCTCGCCCACAAAGGCGACACCGTACTGCTCAGTCCCTGCTGCGCCAGCTTCGACCTCTTCAAGAACATGGAAGACCGCGGCGAGCAGTTCAAGGCCCTAGTCAGAAGCCTTGAAGCCCAAGAGGCATAGCCTCGCCCCACCCTCACCCAACCATCCAATTACCTCCAGCTCCATATGAAGAAGTTCCAGTCCATCTTTATGGGCGACCGCGTGATATGGGTCGTGTTTTTCTTCCTCTGCGCCATCTCCCTCGTCGAGGTGTTCAGCGCGGCCAGCTCCTTGGCCTACCGCACCGGCGACATCTGGCAGCCCATCACGCGCCATGCCGGCTTCCTGCTGCTGGGCGTCGTCGTAGCCGTCATCCTCCACCGCATACCCTGCCGCATGTTCAAGGTGATGCCCGTGCTCCTGGTGCCCGCCTCCGCCCTGCTGCTGCTGCTCGCCATGCTCGTGGGCGAAGAGGTCAACGGCTCACGCCGCTGGGTGGCAGGCTTCCAGCCCTCCGAGTTTGCCAAGCTCGCCGTCATCAGCGGCGTAGCCCTCATCCTCTCCCGCTTCCAGCGTGAAGAGGGCGCCGACCCCAAAGCCTTCAAGCTCATACTCTACCTCACCGTGCCCTTCTGCCTGCTCATCCTGACCGAAAACCTCTCCACGGCCATGCTCCTCTTCGGCGTCGTCGTGCTCATGATGTTCATAGGCCGCGTCTCCCTCCTCCAGTTAGGCAAACTCATAGGCGTCTGCCTGCTCGGCCTCAGCTTCGTCGTAGGCATAGCCATGACCCTGCCCAAGGAGACCATCGCCGAGCTGCCAGGCATGCACCGCTTCGTCACATGGTCCAACCGCGTCGACAGTCACGCCGACGAAGCCTCCGACGACCCAGCCCTCTTCGACATCGACAAAAACGCCCAAGTGGCACACGCCAACATAGCCATAGCCTCCAGCAACGGCGTGGGCAAGATGCCTGGAAACTCAGTAGAGCGCGACTTCCTGAGCCAGGCATTCTCCGACTTCATCTTCGCCATCATTATCGAAGAGATGGGCATCTGGGGAGCCACACTCGTAGTCATACTCTACGTCTTCCTGCTCTTCCGCACAGGGCGGATATGCAGCCGCTGCGAACGCAACTTCCCCCCCTTCCTCGCCATGGGCCTCACCCTCATGCTCGTCTCCCAGGCCGCGCTCAACATGATGGTGGCCGTAGGGCTCTTCCCCGTCACCGGACAGCCACTGCCACTCATCAGCCGAGGCGGCACCTCCACCATCATCAGCTGCTGCTACATAGGCATCATACTCAGCGTCAGCCGCTACTCACGCCAAGTGAGCGAACCACAACACACCCACTTCGACGGCCCCATGGACGGCATCGCCCGCGAAGACAATGCCCACGCATAGCCTCCGCCTCAAAGCAGAGCGCATCGCATGCCCACACATGGCCTCCGCCTCAAAGCAGCGAGTATCTATATCCGCCTGCATGCCCTCCGCCTCAAAGCAGCGTGCATCACAAGGCCACACATGGCCTCCTGCCTCAAAGCAGCGAGTATCTATATCCGCCTGCATGCCCTCCGCCTCAAAGCAGCGTGCATCACAAGGCCACACATGGCCTCCTGCCTCAAAGCAGCGAGTGTAAGACAAACCACGCACACAGCCCACGCCTCTTCAAAGCCCCGAATATCATATCGTCCCCCCACAGATAGAGCCCGGCCCTATCCACATCCATCAGCCCCCTCCCCAGGGGGCATTTTTGCTGGGGTGAAGCCCGACGTACCCTATCAACAAGCGCATTTTGCAATGCAGGCGCCCCATTCCCCCGGCTCACCCACCACCCCACCAACAACGGCAATGCTTCCGGTTTTTTCTACATGTACATCCAGGAATTTCTACATGTACACCCAGGAATTTCTACATGTACATCCAGGAATTTCTACATGTACACCCGGGTATTTCTGATTGTTCTCCCCCTATACGCTGTGTGGAGGATAGACGCAGCTCCGGGCACAACCGCAATGTCGGCCATGCCCGGAGCTTAGTGGGTGCATCCCCCGGCGATGCGGGGTGAGAGGGTGTAGCTATCTGAGCCAGGTGAGGTTGGTGGTCTGTGGCTTTTGACCGTTGCCGTAGGCCACTCCGATGGCTCTTATGGCTTCTGTGCGTCTGCGTTCGAGGTCTATCGCGTCTTTATATTTCTCACGGGTTTCGAAGTCTATGTCTTTGCGCACCTGGCTCTTTATCTCGGCGATGAGAGCTTTGGCTTCTTTGTAGCAGGAGGCTTCGGGGTCAATCTGTAGGAGTATGTCGGCCACTTCGTTGGCTACGTCGGCTGTCTGTGCGGTGGCCCAGAGGCTTTGTGCCTTGCTGAGGAGCTGGAGGGCGTAACGGTCGCGTATCTTAGCGTAGTATTTCATGCCGGCACTGATGGCTGCGTTTCCGCCTTTGGTGCAGGCGGGTATGGTGATGGTGAGTGCGATGGCCTGCTCGTACTGTTGGAGGGAGGCGCAGCGCTCGGCCTCTTTGAGTATCTGCTGGTAGTTGGTGTTGTAGTAGTCCATGATTTTTTGCTTGCCGTCTTGGAGCATTTGTCCGAGTTGGGCGGTGCGACTACCTATCTGTCTGAAGGCGTTGATTTGTGCCTTGGCTTCGTTCTGTCCTACTCCGTTGACTTCGATGTATTGGGAGGAGAATTTCTTTTTGTTATAGACGTCGGCCAGGTAGATGGTCACGCCGAATTTGTAGACCACCTGTGTGGGTGGTCCGGCTACTACTTGTTTTTCTATGACGTCGGCCTGTGCGCTCATGATGAACTGTGAGAAGTTGAGTTCTGCGCTCATTCCTCCGTTGACGATGATGCGTTTGAGGCTGTTGACTAGCATGTCGGCAGCGGCTTGCTGTATGGGTTCGGTTTGCTCCATGACGACCACAGAGACCGGCACTTCACAATCTTGTGCCACGGCGGCGTATGGGGTGCAGAGGCATGTGAGTGCTGCTATGGTAAGTTGTTTTAGAATTTTCATGGTGGTGGGGTTGTGTGTGTTACTTTTGTCCGATGACGAGGAGGCAGCGTCCGAGCCCTCTGTTGATGAGTTTGGAGGGTATGTTGTAGGGTGGCTGTTTGAGGTAGTTGCGCAGGTTGCGTGCGAAGTCTTGTGTGTCTTGTGCGTTGCCGTTGTTTTTGTAGAGCGGTATTCTGACTTGCTCGTAGAGTATGTAGTTTTCGGTGGCGTCGGTTTTGTTGAAGCGGTGGTTGACGGTGTTGTCAGTCATCCAGTTGTCTATGATTTCTGCGAGTTCGAGGTCTCCGTACTCGCTCTCTAAGTCTATGCCTGAGCCGTCGTCGAAGACTTTGATGTCGAGTGTGACTTCACGTCCGTTGGTTTCGAGGTCTTGGAAGTGTGTCATGAGTTGTGCGCAGAAGTTGTCCATGTTGTTCTGTACGGCTTCTTCGAGGAGGGTGGATAGTTCTGCGCTGAAGGAGGGTGCTCCTGTGCCTTGTGCGCCTGCCACTTGTTTGTTGGTGTAGGCGTCGAGTCCTCGGAGGTTGTAGGTGATGGTCTTTTTGGGTCCGATTGTGCTGACTTGCCAGCTTAGCTCGAGTATGATGTCACACTTGGCAGTGCGGCGCAGGCGGTCGAGCGGGCTTTCGGCGAGGCTTGCGCCGGTCGACTTTGACTGTATGAGGGCGTCTTCGGCGGAGAGGTTACGTATGGACTTGAGGGTCTGCTGGAGGTCGGTGAGGGGGAATCCCTTGTCGGCCATGAGGATGTTGATTTTGGAGATGACGTTGTTGAGGTCGGCGTCTTTGAGCAGAGCTGCCTGGTAGTCGGGTATGTTTTCGGTGATGCCTTGGTTGTCGAAGGTTTGCATGAAGCCGTGTTGCTGACACCAGTTGTCGCTGGGCACGACCATGAGCTTGGGTTTCTTGGCCTGTCCGTAGGCGGCGAGTGCGGCGAGGCAGAGCATGGCCAGTATGAGGATTTGTCGTTTCATAGTCATTGAGATGTGGTGGCTGCTCGGTGGCGGCGTTGGGTGGGTTGGCCTGCCAGGGAGGTTGGGTTGAGTGATGGGGTGGGTGGGGATTGGGTTGGCGGCGGTGTGTCGCGCGGCTGTGTGGCGGTGAGTGTGTGGCTGTCAGTGGTGTCAGCCTATGATGCCGTCGGCTTTGAGTTTGGCCTTGAGCTGTGCGCGCTGCACTTTGACGGTGATGACGCGTACGACGAAGGTTTTGGTTTTCTGCTTGATGGTGGAGTGTTTCTTGACGGGCTCTTCGCTGACGTACTTGGTGTATTCGCCGTCTTTTGCGAAGAAGCTCTGGAAGTAGGCTTCGTATTTCTCTTCGCCGTTGGCTTCGGTGACGAGGGGTCGTGCGTCACAGTCGCCTCCGCCGGCGGTGATTCCTTTGAAGATGACGGCATGCACGGCGTTCTTGTGTGCCTGCTCGATGGCTTCGGAGGCGTTGCGTCCCTTCCCTTGCACGCGGAGGGTCTGGCTGCCGTCGTAGGCTACGCCCATGCACTCTACCGGGAGGGTCTGGAAGGGCGATACAGAGGAGGATGAGCTGCTGCAGCCCGTGGCTATGAGGGTGGTGGTGAGGGCTGCGCCGGCTATGAGGAGGGTGTTCAGTAGTTTCATGTGGAGTGGGTGGTGGTTAAGTGGGAGGTGATGGAGGGAGCTGCTCAGTCTGAGCGTGGGCGTGGTGGCCGGGCCGTTCGGTGCTTAGAAGAAGCTGTTGAGGCCGCGTATGACTCCTGCTTGCTCGAGGTCTTTGCGCAGGGCGTCTTTCTCCACCTGTACGATGGCGCCGACTTTGTAGCCTTTCTTGCTCATCTTGACACGCTCGTAGGAGGCGGGCACTACGGCGGCGTACTGCAGGTATGTCTTTTCCTTGCCGAAGAAGCCGTTGAAGAAGTCGGCTTTCTGCTCTTCGACAGCGGGGCTGCCGCATAGCGGGCGCTGTGAGGGGTTGCCCTGTGTGCCGCTGAAGCCGCGGAAGAGGACGCCGTGTACGGCGGCGTATTTGAGGTCGGTGTCGGCCACTTTGCCGGTGCGGCTGTAGACGTACACCTTTACGAGGTAGGTGCCCTGAGTGCCTGAGCCTGCTGAGAGGATGTCGTACTTTTCAGGTAGGTCGTCGGCGTGGGCGGGTGTGGCGGCGCTGCAGCAGAAGGCGGCCACGAGGCTGAGGAGGAGGAGATGCAGTTTGTTCATGTCAAAGGGTGTGTAAGTGTCTGTTGGCTGGTCGGCGGGGCAGGGTGGCTGCCCGTTGCCGACGGAGCAAAGGTAACAATAATTGGTGGATATGGGCCCGACGCGGTGCCGACGTGATATTATTTAGCGCGCGGCGGTGCCGGTTTACCGCTGGCCTTCGGGCGGTGGCCGGAAGGGGTGTGGGCGGGCTCTGTGAGGCTACTTGACTTCGCGTATAAGCATGCCGGCGAGTATCTCCTTGCCGCTGACTTTGCGGAAGGTGGTGCAGCCGAGGTCGGCGCCCTCTGCGCCTTCTTCTGAAGCCATGTAGCGGTTGTCCCAGATCTTTCCTTCGATGGGTACAATCTCTGCCACTTTGTGGTAGGAGCGTGTGCCGTCTTCGGCCTCCACTTCTTCGAGCACTTCAAACTTTGACTTGGCGTTGACACCCTCTTTCATGCCCACGAAGGCCGTCAGGGGCTCGGTGGTCACTATGGGCGACTTGGTGCGGAAGGCGGGGAACTGTGTCTGTAGGGCGACGACGTTTTCGTCGAGGGCGCGCTGGCAGGCCTTGCGTACCATGGCGTCTTTGTCGTCGAGGTTGACGCCGAGGAAGGAGGTAGTGCTGCCGCTGCTCTCCACCTTGCCGGCGTAGGTGAGCTTATAGCTGGCGCGGCTGTTGTCGAAGTTGTTGAACTTGGTGATGTCGGGCTGCTCGGTGTACTGGTCTTTGTAGAAGTTGAAGGCTGTCTGCTCGTCCCAGTTGAGCTGATAGAGGAAGGTGTTTATCTTGACGCGGAAGCCTTTGAGGGTCTCCATCATGCTGCCGAGGTTGTTGCCGAGGTCGCTGTAGCCTGTCATCTGGCCCAAGGCGCGGAAGAGGCCGCCGACCACCTTGCCGGTGTTTTCCTTGTCGATGTAGCGTATGTCGTTGACGAGCACGAAGGTGTTGCCGATGAGCTGCTCGCCGGCGTCCATCATGAGGGCCTGGCTGCGGGCCGAGCGCTCGGAGAGTATATGGTCGAACTTGCCGGCGTTGTAGAGGCCGCGTTCCTTGATAAGCTCCATGTCGCAGGTGCCGGTGTAGATGTCGCGGTTGAACCACTTACCCACGAGGCGCGAGGCTACGTGGTTGGTTTCGAGAAACTGGGTGACGGCAGTGTTTTCATTGTCGGAGGCCACGCCTTTGAGCTTGCTCGACATCTCGACCACCTTGACGCTGAGGTCGTGGTCGTTGTACTTGTCGGGCACGGGCATGGCGACGAAGGCTCGCTTGATTTCGTCGGCGAATTTCTGGTCGTTGTGGCTGATGAGGAGGGAGTAGATGGAGCTGCGGCGGTATTTGGTGGCGACGTCTTGCGCCGACTGTGCCGCGGCGTTGAGTGAGCTGCCCACTGCGAGGGTGAGGGCGAGGCTGAATATGCTGGTCTTCTTCATGGAAGGTATGTGTGTGGTGAAACGGATGGTTAGCGGGGGTGCCGGAGGGTTAGAAGTCCCACTGGCTTTCGTCTATCTTGTTGGGCTGATGCACGTTGTTGTTCTGTAGGAAGGGGTAGGAGCGCAGGCCGCGCGTCAGGTAGAGCAGGAGCTTCTTGTTCAGGGCCTGGGTGAAGGGCTTGCCCACGGCGTCGAAGGCCTCGCAGGCATCCTTGAAGTGGGTGATGAGGAGCGGGCCGGCACACTGTAGCTCGAGATTGTCGTTGAGCACCTGGCCAAAGCTGTTCTTATACTTTCTGAACATACCGGCCTTGTCTTTCGAAGTGGTGTACTGTTCGCCGAGCTGGAAGGTGTTGAGCGGTTCTTCCTTCACCTCGAAGTTGCGAGGCACGACGAAGGCATAGCCTCCCATGAAGTTATAGGCGTAGGCATAGCCGTTGCCCTTCTGCTGCTTGTCGCGCAGGTCATAGGCGTAGCAGAGGTCGTCGCTAGTCTGTTTTACCCAGACGTAGTGGGGGTCATACTCTGTGGGGAAGTATATCGTCTTGTAGAAGGCGTTGACGGCCGTCTCGCCCTTACTGTTGAAGGCTGTCCATCCCTTGCCGTTGACTTTCATGCAGTAGAGGTTGTAGACCGGCTCGGCTGCATCGTCGTAGCTGAAGGGTAGCCTGGTGGCGCCGGTGGCGTCGATGAGGCCCCACTTGCCTGCGCGGCACACGGGGTACAGAGGCTCGGTGGCTGTGTTGTGGTAGACGAAGTTTTCTATGCTGACCGTGGCTGGGAAGAGGGGTTTGTCGTCTTCGTTGGTCACTTCGCAGGCTGTCTGTCCGCTTTTGATTTTTGCCCAGATGCCGGGCTTGGCGTAGTGTCTGACGAGGGAGTAGGTGTCGCCGGTTTTCCGGCCATCCTTATCTACGGTCACCCATTCGTTGCCCGTTTTGACCCATGCCTGTCCGCGGTGGAAGTCGGTGTGGGTCCAGGCCTTGATGTTGTCTAAGGCCTCGGTATGCTGGCTGACCACGTGCAGCTTGCCTGTCTCGAGGTTGAGGTATCCGCAGTCGGTCTTGCCCTTGTTTTCCTTATAGTATCGTGCCATGCCTTCGACGGGCTTGAGCAGGAAGCTGGCCTTGCTGCTGTGGAGGAGCACCTTGCCGGCAGCGTCGAGCATGCCGTAGTCCTGGGTGGCCTCCCATGCACTGGAGACTGCGAAGTAGCGACAGTCGCTGCGCAGGGTGTCACACTTGGCGAGGTTGGGCAAACCCGGCGCGAGGCCCTCTTTGACAGCTTTGGGGACGTTCTCTTCGACAAACTCGCACAGCTTGAGATACACGGCGGGTATGACCACCGAGCCGTCGGCCTTGACTATGCCGTAGCGCAAGGCGGCGGCGGGCTTCCACGCCGGGGCTGAGGAGCCGCCCTTGGCCGAGTGGTAAAGCACGGAGCCGCCGGCCAGGAGCCAGGCCATGCCGTGGCTGTTGAGCGGACCGACAAAGCTGTACTTCATGGGGAGCACCGCCTTACCGGCATGGTTGAAGAGGCCGCAGTGCTGGCCGTCGGAGACAAGGAGCAGGCTCTCGGTCCAGGGAGTGATACGGGTGTACTTGGTGGGGATGACGAGCTTGCCCTGCCGGTTGACTACGCCGTATTTTCCCTTGACCGACACCTGGGCTATGTCGCCCGTGAAGGGCTCGGCGGTGTCGTACTTACAGGCTATGACGGTCTTGCCCGAGGCGTCGGCGTACCCCTTGCGCCCTTTGGCGTCGGTGGTTACGCTCAGATCCTGCGCGGCGGCCTGGAGGGCGAGGCAGATGAGGAGGGAGAAACAAATAACAAATCTTTTCATGGTATCGTGGGTTTATATGAAGTATGCGGGGCGGTGGGCCACGATGCCCCGAATGGTCGGGCAAGCATGGCGGGGATACTTACCGCAAATGTATGTTATTTTTAAATAAACTCAAATCTTTGTGCCCTATACTTCCTTGAAGTTAGGCATAATGTGCCGCTGAGGAGGTATAGATGGTCAAAAATAGCGCTTAGGTGGTGTGTTAAATTTAAGGTGGGGCGGCAGCGGCGGCGGCGGCGCGGGTGCTATGGGGATGGGGGCAGTGAGGCCCCGAAAGACGGGCGGGCGGCCGGTAAGGCATGTAGTGACAACGGGGATGCTTCCAGTTTTAACGGGGATGCTTCCAGTTTTAACGGGGATGCTT
>CAMAMB010000038.1 GCA_945836755.1 uncultured Bacteroidales bacterium | reverse complement strand
TGCATGTACATATAGTTTTTCCTGCATGTACATATAGTTTTTCCTGCATGTACATATAGTTTTTCCTGCATGTACATATAGTTTTTCCTGCATGTACATATAGTTTTTCCTGCATGTACATCTAAGTGTTCGGACCACGTCGGGCGCCTCGCCGACTGTGGAGAGGGGCGAGGGGCAGGCCCTTGCGGCTCGCCTCAGCGGCGGAGGCTGTCGCGCAGGATGAGGCGGCTCTCCGGCCCCATGTGGAAGAGGAGGTCGACCATGCTCAGACGGGGCAGGAAGCCTGTGCGGGCGGCAAACACCTGGTAGTAGGGCCGGGGTTCGAAGCGGGGGTCGGCCCCGGGCGATGCCTTGGGCGAGATGACGGTGCGCAGGTCGGTCATGGATTCGTGGGGCGTCACGTAGCGGCTGCTGCGGGTGAGGCTGCACTCGAGGTCGAGCAGGCGGAGCATGAGGGTAAGAAGGGCGTGGTTGAAGTCGGCCAGCCCGGCCGGCGGCCGGCGGTAGAGGGTCTGGAAGTCGTCGGCGTAATAGTCGAAGTAGGGGCTCTGCTCGTAGGCCGAGACAAGGGCCTGCCAGTGGACACGGGGCCAGTCGCCATGGGCGGAGAGGCGGAGGGATGCCACGGGAGCATGCGAGCCGGCCGCCCTCTCTACGGGCAGGGTGAGGGACTGAGGGCCTGAGGCGGTGGCAATGACGCAGCGGTTGCGGTAGGTCTGCTTGACGTAATGCTCGCCCTCGTCGACAACGGCCTCGCGGTCGTGGTAGAGATGGGCGAAGGTCTGTATGGGTGGCAGGTAGGCTGTACTGAGCAGGAGCATGGGGAAGCGGAATATCAGAAGCTGAGCCGGCCGACCACCCTGCCGATCAGGGCCTCGTGGGGCACGAGTTCGAAGGTGTCGGGGTGGGTCTCGAGCAGGTAGTAGTCGCGGCTGAAGCGCAGGCTGTCGAGGACGACGCCGCCAACGACGGCGCGGCCCGAAGGGGTCACCTTCACCTGCGACGCCTCATAGCGCCGGGCGAGCACCACCAGCATGCGGGCATTGAGGGGGCAGAGGGGCACGGGCTGACAGTGGTGGGGCACGGTGAAGCTCTCGGTCTCGGTGGCGGGCTGGAGGGGCAGCAGGCGGCAGGTGACGGTGTCGATGGCCACCTTCATGCCGGGGAGGGCACGGCACAGACCTATGCGCACACGGCCGTCGGCAGGCCGCTCATAGGCCACCACGTCGCCCACGACGGGGGCGCAGAAGCCTATGCGCCCGTCACTCCCGCAACGCCACAGCGGACAATGCCAGCCGTAGCTGGCCAAACTGACGAAGAGGCGGTCGCCGGCCTCGTAACCGCCGATGCCGGGAGCGGTGGTGAGGTAAAGCTCGCGTACGAAGCAACCCCGTACCGCCAGCAGCAATAACGCGGCTGACAGTACGGGGAGGATATATCGGCGTAACCTTTTCACAAGCCTTGGAAGATAGTGGCCATGGGGCGAGCGCCCTGCGGCCGGCAGCTTACTTGATGTGGGACACGTTTTTGAAGGTGCGCTCCCAACGCACATGCCCGTTGAACCATCCGTAGTCGGGGTCGAACGACACCCAGACGAAGAGGGGCTTGCCCACGATGTGGTCTTCGGGCACGAAGCCCCAGAAGCGGGAGTCGAGGGAGTTGTCGCGGTTGTCGCCCATCATCCAGTAATAGTCCATCTTGAAGGTGTAAGTCTTCGCCTCGCGGCCGTTGAGGAATATCTTGCCGTCGCGCACCTGGAGGTCGTTGTGCTCGTAGACGCGGATGGGGCGTTCGTAGAGGGGAAGGTTCTGGAGGGTGAGAGAGATGGTAGCCCCCTTCTTGGGTATCCAGACGGGGCCGTAGTCGGCCGTGGTCCAGTCTTTCTTCATGTTGAGGGGATAGAGCCAGTCGGCAGCGGGGGCAGCCGGCCGTATGGCGCTGACGATGTCGGAGCGCTTGGCCATGGCCTCCCTGACACGGGCGGTGAGCGGCATGACGACGGTCTGACCGTTGCGCACGGTGTAGAGGTCTTCGTCCGTAACTCCCCACTCGCGCTTGAGGTCGTCGGGGAGATCGCACTTGAAGTCGACCTCGTAGCTATACTGCACGTCGCGCGGCTCGGGGTTTCTGATGGTCTTGCCCGAGGCATCGGTGAGATAGATGCGGTTGTGGCGTATCTTGAGCGTCTGTCCGGGGAGGCCGACACAGCGCTTGACATAGTTTTCGCGGCGGTCGGCGGGGCGCGCCACGATGTCGCCAAACTCTTCGGCTGCCTGTCGCATGTAGGCCGCGCCTGCGGCATAGATGCGGCTGTAGTGCTGCTGTTGCTGCTCGTAGCCCATGGTCGCGGAGATGGCGGCGGAGGCAGGCGTGGGCGGGTCGACGGGGGTCAGTCCGGGCTTTCCGAGCATCTGGTCACCGAGCATGTAGGCCATGCGATAGTAGTCCTGATTTTGCTGATACAGGGCCACGGTGTCGCCGGCGGGATAGTTGAAGACGACAATATCGTTGAGCCTGACCTCACCCAGCCCCTTGACGCGGCGATAGTCCCACTGCACGGCCGTGGTATAGCTCTTGCAGTTGAGCACGGGCAGGGTGTGCTGCGTCATGGGCATGTACAGAGGCGTCTGGGGGATACGGGGCCCGTAGGCCACCTTGGAGACCAGCAGATAGTCGCCCGTGAGCAGCGTCTTCTCTAACGAGGAGGAGGGAATGACGAAGTTCTGGAAGAAGAACTGGTTGAGAAAATAGATGGCCACGAGCGCGAAGACGATGGCGTCGACCCAGCCCATGAGGAAGCGGACAGGGGCCGACACTTCGGGTTCGCGCCACCAGCCCCACTTGATTTTGTGGGAGATGAAGGCATCGTAGATGAAGGGCATAACGAGAAGCCCCCACCAGGACTCTACCCAGTAGAGGAAAGCCGCATACAGCAGGGTGCAGACTATGAACTTGGCCCAGGCGATTGCCTTGAGCATCTTGGGCGAAGGTTTCTTGTGAGATTTGGAAGCAGCCATGAGGAGCTTGGATGTATGGGAGATTTGCCCCGGAGACAGGGCGTGGGACATATATTATAGGAGTGTAATCCGCCGGAAGGGCCGGGCAAGGGCCGGGCGGCATCAGAAGGCAAAGAGGTCGTCGGTGGTGAGCAGGCCCTCGTGGGTGGCGGTGAACTCGGCCGCCAGCACTGCCCCCAAGGCAAAGCCGCGGCGGTTGTGGGCCGAGTGGGTAATCTGTATCATGTCGGCCTCGGAGTCGTAGGTGAGGGTGTGAATGCCCGGCACCTCTCCCTCTCGCACCGCGTCGATACGCAGCAGCTCGGGAGCCGTATGCGTGGTGCCCGTGACGCTGCCGTCGGCCTCGCGCACCTCACCCTTCGTCCACGCGGTCTTACGGTCGAGACACGCCACTACCTGCTCGGCTAAAGTGATGGCTGTGCCGCTGGGAGCGTCGAGCTTGTGGACATGGTGGGTCTCAACCTCGCTGACGTCGTAAGCAGGATAGGCATTCATGATACGGGCCAGGTATTTGTTGACCGCCGAGAAGATGGCCACGCCGAGCGAGAAATTGGAGGCCCAGAAGAGGGTCTTACCCTCCCGGGTGCAGGCGCGGCGCACGTCGGCCTCATGGTCGGCCAGCCAGCCCGTGCTGCCGCTCACCACCTTGACGCCCTGCTTCCAGGCGCGCAGGTAGTTGGCATAAGCCGCCGTAGGACTGGTAAACTCAATGGCCACCTCAGCGCTGCGAAATGCCTCCGACTCGAAGTCGTCAAGGTTGTCGACGTCAATGATACTAACTATTTCGTGGCCGCGGCTAAGGGCAATCTGCTCTATCATGTGGCCCATTTTGCCGTAGCCTATGAGTGCGATTTTCATAATGTACCTAAGGGTTGTCTGATGTATGTAAGGGTTATATGGTGAGCGTGGAGACGGCGGCTGAGGACGTGGAAGGTGCTGCCGGGAACGTTGGGGCGACCGATGAGAACTTGAAGGGTTCGCCTGAGAGCTTGGAAAGTTCGGCTGAGAACTTGGAAGGTTCGCCTGAGAGCTTGGAAGGTTCGGCTGTGTGGCATTCAGGCACTTGCACACACCTAACACACGCTCCCTCAAAGGGGAAGCGCACGGTCTGCCGCGGCAAAAATACTTTTTTCGCGTGGGACGCCCAAATTTTTCGGGCGCGAGCCGCCGCCGTGAAGCCGTGAAGCCGCCTCTGTGACCCTTGGAGGGAAACACGAAAGCCTCGCGGCACGGCCGATAATGCAAAAACGAAAGCCTAAATTTGTTGGAACAAAAACTTTGCCCTACATTTGCACCACTGTTTTGCCGCCACGCTCCGACAGCGACCTGTGGAGCAACTCCCACAAGCCTCGCGAAGCAAGCGTCACGGCATGACCAAGCAGCCCAGATGGCGGAATCGGTAGACGCGCTGGTCTCAAACACCAGTGGGGCAACCCGTGCCGGTTCGACCCCGGCTCTGGGTACCGCAGAAAAGCCTGGCATCATCACTCTGATGCCGGGCTTTTTTTATCCATGCCCTTCGGCCACACCCGGACCGCACAAAACCATCGCCCACGACGCACAGACATAAATAAAACATGTACCTTTGCATAACTCTATGCGTGCCCCTGACGGCCGGAAACGACGGCGGGGAGCGAAAATAGGGCCTTTTCATCGCATGATACACCTCCACTCCCCCTTTATAGTAACCCTGTGCAAGCGCCTGCTGCGGCCGGCAGCCTGGCTGGTGGCATGCCTCTGCCTGACGGCATGCAGCCACGGGGGAAAACAGCCCGCACCCACGCCCAAGGAAGAGCGCCACGACGGGAAAGCAGCCACAACCCGGCGCGCTGCCGACTCCCTGCTCTCCCAAGTGTATAGCCTCAACCATACCCACTTCGACAGCTGCCTGCAACTCATCGACCGCCTCGAAAAAGAGGCGACGCTGCCACGACATGAGGCCAACGAGACACGAGGCAACGTGTACTACAACCGCGGCAACTTCTTCGAAGCCCTCAAATACTACAAACGAGCCCTCTACGACAAGGAGACGGAAGACAACGACGAGGCCAGAATGCGCATCACCCGCCGAGTGCTCATGTGCTACGACAACACGCAAAACCTGACGGAGATGAGCTACTACACCAAGCTGCTCAGGCGGCTGGCCGAAGGGAGCAACGACTCCGTCATGCTGGCCACAGCCCTCTTCAACGAAGGCAAGATAGCCTACTCCGCAGGAAGACGCAGCGAGGCCGCCGACACCATCCATCAGGCTATTCACCGCATGCGCCAAGCCGCACAAGGAAAGGCCGACGACGAAATCTACTACTATTATATTACGCTCATAGAATACCTGCAAGAGGCCGGCAGCCACCACGACGCACTGGCTACCGCTGACGAACTGACACAGTTTTGCCGGCAGGCACGCAGCGACAACGACACCCCCTTCTGGAACGACGCCCGCCGACGCGTTGACGTGGCCGTGCATCGCTGTCGCTCCCTCCACCGCCTCGGACGTACGGCCGAAGCAGACAGCTGCTACCGCCTCTTCTGCAAGGCCCCCGACGTCTATTTCTACGACTTCTCCCGCGTGCTGCCCTACCTCGCCGAAGCAGGCCGACACACCGACATCGTAAGCCTCATAGCCCACCCACGCTTCAGCCGCGCCGCCGAGACATCAGACCCCACGCCCGACCTCATCCTGGCCTACAAAACCTTAGGCGACGCCTACTACCACCTGGGAAGCTACAACGAGGCCGCCTCTACCTACCGCCACCTTGACTCTATCAACAACCTCAGACGCACGGCCGACGAGCAGAGTGCCATCAACGAACTGACAAACAACTACGAGCAACGCCAGACCATCGTCGAGGCAGAACGGCGAATGGCCCGACAGCGCTGGCAATGGACCGTGGCCGTGGCCGCCGTACTCCTCGCCGGAGGCATCGTACTCCTGCTGCGCGAACGACACAACAAGAGCATCATCCTGCGCAAGAACCAATGGATGGCACGCCACATCGAACAGCTCCACGCCAGGCACGAGGCCGAGGGTACGCCGGCCGACGACAGCGCCGCCGCATGCCCTGACACCGCAGCGCCATCCGCCACCGACACCTCCGCAGACGCGGACGGCGCAACCACAGACGCAGACGGCGCAACCGTAGACACCGACGGCGCAACCGCTCCACCCGCCGCCCCCAACCACGACGCAGGCCACGAGGCCGCAGACGGCGGCAACGCCATCCACATGCACGACGTAACCGACCGCCGCCTCTTCGAAAGCCTGCGCCACCGCCTCATCGACGAACGCCTCTTCCTCGACCCTAACCTCAAGCGCGACACCCTGCTCGAGGAGCTGCACATTCCCAAAAACAAGTTCTCGCAACTCTTCAAGCGCTTCGCCGGCAAGTCGTATACTCAGTACGTCGGCGACCTGCGCTTAGAATACGCCTGCAAGGTCATCCAGCGTCACCCGCAGTATACGATTGAGGCCGTGGCCGCCGAGTGTGGCATCGCCTCACCGAGCACGCTCTACACCCTCTTCTCCCAAAAATACGGCATGACACCGTCAGAATATCGCAAGGCCATCCTCTGCATGGAGACGCAGCCGCCAACCCCGGAAGAGGCATGAACGTAACCCTGCGCCGTGACTATTTTATAGAAAACAAGGAATAAATCATAGAAAGTGGCACACCAAGAGGGTTGACCACTTTCTTTTTGCCACTAACTTTGTCCGCCGATTGGCAGAAAGCATTTCACCGGCCTGCCGGAGCGGTATTCTCAACCGCAGGACCATCAGCCGTAACAACACAACCGGCAGCTGTAACCGCAGGACCGGCAACTGTAACCGCCGAACCATCATCCGTAACCGCAGAACCGGTTTTCTCAACTGCCGGACCATCAGCCGTAGAACCCAACACTCTCACACCCTGTGCTTATGACACACAAGACTTTACTCCTTACTCTGCTGGCAACCTGCACGCTTGCCCCGCAAGCCGCCAAGGCTTCCACTCCCCCCGACAACGGTCCCGCACGCAACGCCACTACGAAGGCGGCGGCCACCTTGCCCTACTACGAGACCTTCGACACCGAAGACGCCCTCACCGGATACCTCATCGTGGACAACAACCGCGACGGCAACACGTGGAAATGGTACAAAGACAGTGACAACCCCTACGTGCGTTGTTACGAAGACCGTAACACCGATGCCGACGACTGGCTGCTGACGCCCACCTTCCTGCTGAAGCCCGGCTACACCTACATCCTCAACTTCGACTACCGCACAGGCTTCTACTCCGAGTGCATCTCCGTGGGCATAGGCACCACCGAGACACCCTCCACCTACACCCTGCTCGACACCGACCTCAGCTTAGACGACGACGGCCACTACCAGAAAGAGTTTACCGTCAGCCGCATTGGCTTTTACCGCATCGGCATTCACTCTAAGAAGAGCGGCAGCAAGTTTTATGTGGGCGTCGACAACGTGAGCCTCAAGCAAGGTGCTTCGACCAGCTCTCCCGACGTTGTCACCAACCTCACCGCCACCCCCGGCCCGCTCGGCGCCGAGTATGCCACCATCTCCTTCAACGCTCCCACCCTCCACATCGACGGCACGGAGATTAGCAGCATCAACAAGATAGAAGTGTGGCGCAACGACACCCTTCAAAAGACCTTCAACATGCCTTCCCCCGGCCAGTCACTCAGCTGCCGCATCGACGGCGGCCCGTTGGGGCTGAACCGCTATAAGGTCGTGACCACCGCCAACGGCAAGGCCGGCAAAGAGGCCACCGCCACGGCTTGGTTGGGCATCGACGTGCCGCTGCCTCCCACCGGCGTGCGCCTCATCGACAACGGCCAGACATACACCGCCACCTGGGAAGCCGTGGGCACACTCGGCGCACACGGCGGCTACGTAGACCCCGACCTCGTGACATACTCCGTCTACAACGTGGCAGAGGAGCTCATCGAAGAGGGCATCACCGACCTGAGCTTCTACAACGACGACGCCACCCCCATGAAGGTGACCGGCGTCACCAACTACTACGTCACTGCCTCCACACCGGCCGGCGAGAGCAGCATGGCCGCTTCCAACTACCTCTGCACCGGCCAGCCCGTCACCTTGCCCTGGAGCGAGTCGTTTGCCAAGGGTGAGCTGAGCAAGGGCAACCTGTGGTGGTATCAGTTTGACGCACAGCGCAACTGGAAGACCTCTTCGCTGCTGAGCTTCGACCACGACGGCGGCTGCGTGGGCTATGCCGGCGAGCCCGGCAACGACGCCTGGCTCAACACGGGCAAGATCACGCTGCGCGGCGAACCCAACCCCTACCTCTCGTTTGCCTATTACGCCACCCCCGGCTCGGCCAACAAGGTCGAAATCATAGCTTCACGCATGCAGAACGACGACACCGTCATCGCCACCATCGACCAAGCCTCGCTCACAGGCAACGAAGGCTGGCGCAAGATGTATCTGCCCATGAAGAGCTTCACCGACTGCGAGTTTATCATACTCAAGCTGCACGCCATCATCAACGACGCCGACCACTTCGTGGCTCTCGACAAGCTCCAGCTCAAGGACCGCAAAGACCAAGACCTGGCCGCGAGCATGATAGCGCCGACCGACAGCCACGCCAATGAGGCTGTCAGCCCCCAGGTGACTGTCACGAACGAGGGCAGCCTGGCTACCAACGCCGCCACCGTAGAGCTGTATTGCGACGACCTGCTCGTGGCCACCGCCAACGTTCCCTCCCTCGCCCCCATGGACGACATCAACCTCGCCCTTACCTTCACGCCCAACGTGGCCCTGGCCGGCAAGCACGGCATCTACGCCCAGGTGAAATATGACGCCGACATGGACCGCTCCAACAACAAGACGGCCACCGACAGTCTGCTTGTCCACGTCAACACCTACCTGCCCGCCGCCACCCTCGGCGGCACAGCCAACGAGAGCCTCGTTTCGCTCAACTGGAGCAGCGAAGGCCTGCCCACGGAGCTGACCGACGACTTTGAGAGCTACGCTGCCTGGAGCACTTCCTACCTCGGCAGCTGGACCCTCACCGACGGCGACGGAGCCTACACCTACGGCTTCAACGGCCTCGAATTCCCCCACATGTTTGAGCCCATGGCCTTCATCGTGTTCAACCCCGAAGCCGCCGGCCTCGACCTCAGCGAGAATGCCATCGTTGCTCCGCTGAGCGGCAGCCAGTTCATAGCCTGCATGGCCTCCGACACCGACTATGCCACCCACAACGACGACTGGCTCATCTCGCCTGCCCTCTCCGGCGAGGCCCAGACGGTGACCTTCTCGGCCAAGTCGCTCTTCGGCGACGACGGTGCCGGTGGCGACCTTCATGAGAGCTTTGAAGTCGTGGCCCTTTCCGGCAACGACGTAGCCACCGCCACGAAGCAGGTGGTGCTCTCCGCCAACGTCGTGCCCACCGACTGGACCCTCTACCAGGCCTCCCTGCCCGAAGGCACCGCACACTTCGCCATCCACTGCACCTCGGCCGACAAGTTCATGCTCATGGTCGACGACGTGACCTTCCGTCCCGCTCCCCTCGCGCTGCAAGGCTATCGCGTCTACCGCGACGGCGAAGTCATCGCCACCCTCCCTGCCTCGACCACCCACTTCGAAGACCTCGCGCCCAAGGGTGAACACAAGTATGGCGTGAGCGTGCTCTACGCTGAAGGCGAGTCTGCGCTCTCCAACCTCTACTCTGTGGCCACCGCCATCACCGAAGTCGAGACGTCGACCCTCGTGGCCCGCGGCGGACAGGGCTGTCTGAGCCTCAGCGGCTGCAACGGCAGTCTGATTGAGGTGACCGGCACCGACGGACGCACACTCTACTCGGGCCGCGCTACGGGAGCTCTCCGTCTGGCCGCTCCCGCCGGCGTCTACGTGGTGCGCAGCGGCAAGCAGTCGCTGAAGGTGGGCGTGCGCTAAGCGCCGCGCCGGCCCTCGGCCCATATCCATGCCCACGGGAGAGCACACCCACCGTCCGCCGCGCCTGCTGCGAGGCATCACGGCAGTGTCGGGCCGTGCGCTCTCCCGTCCGGCTTATGTTTCCCCACAGTGCCACCGTCACTCCATGGCGTTGCACCCATACCTATATATCGTATCCACTTCATGACACACTTCTCCTCCCTTCTCTCGCGCCTTCTGGTGGTCCTGCTCATGGCCTCCCTCGCCCTCAGCGGCCACTCCGTGCCGGCTAAGCGCGGCATCTGGCGCACTCTCCGCCTCGCCGACGGCACTGCCATACAGGTGCAGAAGCTCGGCGACGAACACCTCCACTTCTACACCGACGGCCTGGGCCGCCACTACCTGTGCCAGGCCAACGGCCGCCTTCAGGCCATCAGCGCCACCGACCTCAGAGCCCGCTACGCCCGTCAGAAGAGCCGCCGCCTCACTGCCAAGGCCAAGGCCCGCGCAGCCGCCAAGCCCGCCCGCGTCACCCACTTCGGCCAGGTGGACAAGGCCAACTATCAGGGTACACAGCGCGGACTCATCATCCTCGTCGAATTTTCAGACCTGACGTTCAACGCCGTGCAGAACAAGGCTTTCTACGAGCGCTTGGCCAACGAGCGCAACTTCAGGCAGGGCAGCTACGTGGGCAGCCTCAACGACTATTTCACTGACCAGAGCTACGGACAGTTTGACCTGCAGTTTGACATAGTCGGGCCCGTGCGCCTCGCCCACCCCTATGCCTACTATGGTGCCAACGACAGCGAAGGCAACGACGTGAGGGTGGGCATGATGGTGGGCGAAGCCTGCCAGGCCGCGGCCGACGAGGTTGACTTCAGCCGCTACGACTGGGACGGCGACGGCGAGGTAGACCAGGTCTACGTCATCTACGCCGGTCTGGGCGAGGCCGACAGCAACGACTCCGACAGCGTTTGGCCCTGCTCCTGGACCTTGGGAGAGTCGGAGTTTGGCCGCGCGCTCAGCTTCGACGGCGTCACCATCAACCAGTTTGCCTGTAGCAACGAGCGCACCGAAGAGGGCAAGGCCGAAGGCATAGGCACCATCTGCCACGAGTTTAGCCACTGCATGGGCTTCCCCGACACCTACGACATTGTCTACGGCGGCAACTTCGGCATGAATGCCTTGGACCTCATGGACTCTGGCTCCTACGGCGGCGACGGCTTCATGCCCGTGGGCTACAATGCCTATCAGCGCATGCTCGTAGGCTGGAACGAACCCATCGAACTGGTCGGCGACACCACGCTGACCGGCATCAAGGACCTCTCCGACGGAGGCGCCACCTACATCATCTACAACAAGGGGTGCCACGATGAATACTTCCTCATCGAAAACCGCCAGCCCACCCTCTGGGACCAGGCCCTGCCGGCCTTCGGGGTGCTTGTCACCCACGTTGACTTCGACCAAGACATCTGGGACTACAACATCGTCAACACCACCATCGACCTCAGCGAATACGGCATGGGCAACGTGAAGAACGACCACCAGCGCCTCACCATCCTACACGCCGACAACGACGACGACGCCAAGTACTGGAGCGCCACCATCGGAGGCTATACCAAGAACACCCTCGAGAGCGACCCCTACCCCTATCGCAACAACGACAGCATCACCAACACGTCGCGCCCGGCCGCCGTGCTCTACAACCGCAACCTCAACGGCACACGCCTGCTCAACGTGGCGGTGACAGGCATCCGAGTGGCCGAAGACGGCACAGCCTCATTCAGCTTCAGAGACTTCAGCCACGAAGCAGGCGGAGGCTCCGACGTGGAGGGCCTCGTCTTCTACGAGAGCTTCAACGGCTGCCAGGGCAAGGGCGGCAACGACGGCGACTTCTCCGGCACACAGGTGGGAGTGGCCGACCTGCTCACCGACCACGACGGCTGGACATACGAGATGATGAAGGGGGCTTACGAATGTGTCAAGACGGGGTCAAACAAGAAGTCGGGCAAGGCCACGACTCCCGACTTCGAGCTCACCGGCGAAGCCACCCTCACCTTCTTGGCCGCCCCCTACTCCAACGACGGCACCACCCTCACCCTCAGCGGCAGCGGCGGCGTCGAGATAAGCCCCTCCACCTTCACGCTCACCAAGGGCGAGTGGACACTCTGCACCGCCACCATCAGCGCCCTCGGCCCCAGCACCATCACCTTCACCCCGGCCAAGCGCATGCTGCTCGACGAGGTCAAGATAGTGGCTGCCAGCAAAGACGGCATCACCGACGTGACCACCCACCCCGCCGCTAAGGCATGGGGCATCTACAACCTCAACGGACAGCGCGAAGCCAACGGCCCGCTGCCACGCGGGGTCTACATCAAGGACGGCCGCAAAGTGCTCGTCAAGTAAAGCGGCCCTACACGTCGCCACCCTCAAGAGCGTCTGCCCACCAAGGCGGACGCTCTCTTTGTAGGCCGCCGGCCGGGAGTGGTCAATTCTTCCGGCGGCGGCCATCCCGCAAAAGGGGCGCAGGGGGCAGGACCATGATGGGCGAAATGAGGGGGATGGTTTTAGAAAAAACTGGAATGCTTGGAGAAAAAACTGGAAGCATTCCAGAAAAAACTGGAAGCATTGGCGTGAAACCCCTCTTGCCACGGGGCGAGTGGGAGGGGCAGGCGAGGGGTCGGGCAGCGATTGTTCGATTTGTCGGATGTGCACATGGCTCCACCGCCAGCCCGCCGCACGGCAGCCCACCCGGATGCCCGCTGCCCTTACCGGCGCCGCGACGCCACCCGACAGCGGGAACAAGCGAGCCGCAGGCGCAACTTCGCAGGGCCCGGGCGCGGCGGGTTCGCGGGATGTCATTACTTTTGTGGGCACAAACCCTACCGTTATGCCAGACGAACAGCTCAAAGAGTGTCCGCTGCTCAAGGACACCTCGTTTATGAACCTCATGCTGCGGCGCATCTTCAATGTGCTCATCATAGCCAACCCCTACGACGCCTTCATGCTCGAGGACGACGGCCGTGTGGATGAGAAAATCTTCGATGAATACGCCAAATTAGGCCTTCGCTACCCTCCGCGCTTCTTTCGTGCGGCCTCGGCCGATGAGGCCACGCGCCACCTTGCGCAGACCCCCTTTGACCTGGTCATCTGCATGCCCGCGGCCGAAGAGAACGACGTGTTCAACATAGCCCGGCGCGTCAAGCAGGAGTACCACCACATTCCCCTCGTCGTGCTCACCCCCTTCAGCCACGGCCTGACCAAGCGCATGGAAAACGAAGACCTCTCCATCTTCGAGTACGTGTTCTGCTGGTTGGGCAACACCGACCTGCTGCTCTCCATCATCAAACTCATAGAAGACAAGATGAACCTCGACCACGACGTAAGCGAGGCCGGGGTACAGATGATACTCCTCGTCGAAGACTCGATACGCTACTACTCGTCCATCCTGCCCTACCTCTATAAGTTTGTGCTTCAGCAGAGCCTCGAGTTTGCCACCGAGGCCCTCAACTCGCAGCTCGAGATGCTGCGCATGCGCGGCCGCCCGAAGATAGTGCTGGCCCGCACCTACGAAGAGGCGTGGAGCCTCTACGATCGCTACCACGAGCATACGCTGGGCGTAATCAGCGACTGCCGCTTTCCGCGCGAAGGGGCTACCGACGAGCTGGCGGGCTTCAAGCTGCTGACGGCCATCCATCAGCGCGACCCCTTCGTGCCCCTCATCATGCAGTCAGCCGAAACCGACAAGCGTCCGCTGGCCCGCCGTTGTGGGGCCGCCTTCATCGACAAGAACTCCAAGAAGCCCGACCAAGACTTGCGCCGCCTCGTGGGCCGCAAGTTCGGCTTCGGCGACTTCATCTTCCGCAAGCCCGGGGCCAACCACGAAGAAGTGCGCATACGCAACCTCAAAGACTTGCAGGACAACATCTTCACCCTGCCGGCCGAGCCCTTCCTCTACCATATACGCCACAACAACGTGTCGCGCTGGCTGGGCTCGCGGGCGCTGTTCCCCATCTCCGAATTCCTGCGCCACATCACCTGGGACGCCCTCCAGGACATAGACGCCCACCGCCAGATCATCTTCGACGCCATCGTGCGCTACCGTCGCATGAAGAACCAGGGCGTGGTAGCCGTCTTCAATCGCTTCCGCTTCGACCGCTACAGCAATTTCCAGCGTATAGGTGACGGCTCCTTAGGCGGCAAGGGTCGCGGCTTAGCCTTCCTCGACCACATCATCCTGCGCCACCCCGACCTCAACGCACTGACCGGCGCCCGGGTGGCACTGCCTAAGACGGTGGTGCTCTGTACCGACATCTTCGACGAGTTTATGGAGAGCAACAAGCTCTACCCCATGGCCCTCTCGCAGGCTAACGACGAGGAGATACTGGCCCGCTTCCTCAAAGCCGCCTTGCCCGAACGCCTGCGCGACGACCTGATGGCCGTGCTCGAGGTGGTGGAAGAACCCATCGCCATACGCTCGTCGTCGCTCCTCGAGGACGCCCACTACCAGCCCTTCGCCGGCATCTACTCCACCTATATGATACCCTCGATGAGCGACCGCGAAGCCCGCTACCGCCTGCTCTGCGACGCCATCAAGGGTGTGTACGCCTCGGTGTTCTACCGCGACAGCAAGGCATACATGACCGCCACCCGCAACGTTATCGACCAGGAAAAGATGGCTGTGCTGCTGCAAGAGGTGGTGGGGTCGGCTTATGAGGGACGCTATTACCCGCACATCTCGGGTGTGGCGCGCTCCATCAACTACTATCCCATCGGCGACGAGAAGGCCGAAGACGGCATCGCCGACCTCGCCCTGGGCCTCGGCAAGTACATCGTCGACGGCGGCCTGAGCCTGCGCGTGTGTCCTGCCTACCCCGACAAGGTGCTGCAGACGAGCGAGATGGAGATTGCGCTGCGCCAGACGCAGACCCGCTTCTACGCCCTCGACAACACACCGCCTACTGACAAGCTGCAAGTGGACGACGGCTTCAACCTGCTCAGGCTGCCCGTGGCCGAAGCCCTCAAAGACGGCGCCCTGCAGTACATAGCCTCGACCTTCGACCCTTACGACATGGTCATACGCGACGGCCTCTACGACGGAGGGCGTAAGCTCATCACCTTCAGCGGTGTGCTGCAACACGGCGTCTTTCCCCTGCCCGAGCTGCTGCGGCTCTGCCTGAAGTACGGCAGCAGCGAGATGCGCCGCGCCGTAGAGATAGAGCTCGCCGTCAAGCTGGAGTCCGACCGCACAGGCACTCTCTACCTGCTGCAGATAAGGCCCATGGTAGAGTGTCGCATGATGCTCGATGAAGACCTCACCACCGTGGCCGACGAACGCACCGTGCTGCGCTCACACAACGCCATAGGCCACGGCATAAGCGACGACGTCTACGACGTGGTATATGTAAAAACCGCCCATTTCACCGCACAAAACAACCCGACCATCGCCGACGAGATTGACTGCCTCAACCGCGAGCTCACCGCCGAGGGACGCAGCTACATACTCATTGGCCCGGGCCGGTGGGGCAGCAGCGACCCCTGGCTGGGCATCCCAGTGAAGTGGCCACACATCTCAGGCGCCAAGGTCATCGTCGAAGCCGGCCTCGGCAACTATCGCATCGACCCCAGCCAGGGCACGCACTTCTTCCAGAACCTCACCAGCTTCGGCGTGGCCTATTTCACCATCAACGACTACCAGGGCGACGGCTACTACGACCAGGCCCTGCTCAACGCCCAGCCGGCCCTGCACGAGACGGAATACATACGCCACGTGCGCTTCAGCAGCCCCCTCATCGTCAAGACCGACGGCACAAAAAAGGAGGGCGTCGTCATGAAGCCGGCATAGCATTTGTGACTTTTTTGACTATTTTCTTGGCAGACTGACACGAATACCGTAGTTTTGCTGACGATTTAAAAGAAAGCGCCCACCGCACACGGCGCTTTTCTTTTACCCTTCACCCTTTTCGTAGACTAACTAACTTTACACAACCCTACTTATCACCCCAATTTATGGAAGCCCAGAAAGTGTTGGACGACATCAAGCGTCGTTTCCCCAACGAACCCGAGTATCACCAAGCCGTTGAGGAAGTGCTCGGCACCATCGAAGAAGAGTATAACAAGCATCCCGAGTTTGAGCGCGCCAAGCTCATCGAGCGCCTCTGCATACCCGACCGCATCTACCAGTTCCGCGTCAACTGGGTAGACGACAAAGGCGAGGTGCAGACCAACATGGGCTACCGCGTACAGCACTGCAACGCCATCGGCCCCTACAAAGGCGGCATACGCTTCCACTCCTCGGTGAACCTCAGCATCCTGAAGTTCCTGGCCTTCGAGCAAACATTCAAGAACTCGCTCACCACGCTGCCCATGGGCGGCGGCAAGGGCGGCAGCGACTTCTCGCCCCGCGGCAAGAGCAACGCCGAGGTCATGCGCTTCTGCCAGGCCTTCATGCTCGAGCTTAGCCGACACATAGGCCCCGACACCGACGTGCCCGCCGGCGACATAGGCGTAGGCGGCCGCGAGGTCGGCTTCATGTTCGGTATGTACAAGAAGCTCACCCACGAGTTTACAGGCACCTTCACGGGTAAGGGCCGCGAGTTTGGCGGTTCGCTGATACGCCCCGAAGCCACCGGTTACGGCAATGTCTACTTCCTGATGGAAATGCTCAAGACCCGCGGCCTCGACCTCAAGGGTAAGAGCGTGCTCATCTCCGGTTCCGGTAACGTGGCACAGTATACAGCTGAGAAGGTGCTGCAACTCGGAGGCAAGGTGCTCACCATGAGCGACTCCGACGGCTACGTCTACGACCCCGACGGCATAGACCGCGAGAAGTTGGACTACATCATGGAACTCAAGAACCTCTACCGCGGCCGCATCAGAGAGTACGCCGAGAAGTACGGATGCAAGTATGTGGCCGGCGCCAAGCCTTGGGCCGAAAAGGCCGATATAGCCCTGCCCTCGGCCACGCAGAACGAAATTAACGAAGAAGCCGCCAAGACCCTCGTGGCCAACGGCGTTATTGCCGTGAGCGAGGGTGCCAACATGCCCTCCACCCCCGGCGCCATCCGCGTGTTCCAGGAAGCCAAGATACTCTACGCCCCGGGCAAGGCTGCCAACGCCGGCGGTGTCTCCGTATCGGGCCTCGAAATGAGCCAGAACTCTGAACGCCTCTCCTGGACGGCCGAAGAAGTAGACAAGCGCCTCCACCTCATCATGGAGGACATCCACCGCAACTGTCTGAAGTACGGCACCGAGCCCGACGGCTATGTCAACTACGTCAAAGGCGCCAACGTGGCCGGCTTCATGAAGGTGGCCAAGGCCATCATGGCACAAGGCATCCTTTAAAAGCCGCCCCGGCCCCTGCGGCCACTCTTCAAGACAATCATCCCCCACTACGCCCCCAATGTATTGCTCACGCCCGGCGACGCATTGGGGGCGCGTGTGTCGTCATGGACGCATGACGGCGCAGCCTCCCCTGCCCACCTTTACCCAAGGGGCCTCGAGCGGCGGGCGCCAGGGCGCACAGCCGGACCCGAAGGCCGGGGACAACCCTTCCATGCACATGAAGGAAAAACCGGATGTACATCTAGGAAAAACTACATGTACATCTAGAAAAAACTACATGTACATCTAGAAAAAACTGCATGTACATCTAAGAAAAACTACATGTACATGCAGGAAAAACCACCCACCGGCAGCCGGCGCGAGAGAAGGGCTGCCACCCCCTCCGCCACCGCGTCCCGCCTCGCCTAAAAGGGGGAAATATTGCCCCGGGCCACTCGTTTTGCAAAAATTTACATGGCAGACACGCCGCAGCCGCAGGGAAATGACTATCTTCGCCTATGCCATGGGAAGACAACCCCTCGCAGCGCCCGCTGCGACGTCGGCCCGACGGCCACTGACCTCCCCTATTCTATCTACCTACCATATCACTATGGAAAACAAGCACAACCATTATTGTATCATACTCGCAGGCGGAGCCGGCAAGCGCCTGTGGCCTGTCAGCAGCCGGGAGCTGCCCAAGCAGTTTATCGACTTCTTCGGCTTAGGGCGCACCCTCCTGCAGCAGACCTACGACCGCTTCGCAGCCTTCCTGCCCGCCGACCACATCTACGTCTCCACCTACGCCCACTATACCGACAAGGTGCACGAGCAGCTGCCCGAGCTGCCCTACGAGAACATCCTGCCCGAGCCCGTGCAACTCAACACGGCCGCCGCTGCCATCTGGGCCACCTGGCACGTGGTCATGCGCAACCCCGAAGCCTTAGTGGTGGCCTCGCCCAGCGACCAGCTCATACAGTATCCCGACCGCTTCAGGGAGCAGATAGAGCTGGGCTTCGACTATGTGGCTTCTCACCATAAATTCCTCGCCATGGGAGTGCGCCCCACAAGCCCCAACACGGCCTACGGCTACATACAGATGGGGGCGACGCTGCTCGACGGAAGGGTCTACCGCGTGAAGTCGTTCACCGAGAAGCCTGAGCTGGAATACGCCAAGATGTTCGAGGAGAGCGGCGAGTTTCTCTGGAACACGGGCCTCTTCATGTGGAGCGGCACGACGATGGGTGAGTTTTTCGACCTCGTACGCGGCCGCGAGCCCCACCCTGTGGACTGCACGGCGCGCCAGGAGCTCACCTTCGCCGAAGAGATAGACTACGTACGCTCCACCTTCCCCTCTGAAGTGCCCCGCTCGCTCGACCTCATGATCTTAGAGCACGCCCGCCAGGTAGCCGTGCAGGAGTGCAGCTTCGGGTGGATAGACATAGGCTGCTGGGGCGAGGTGCACGCTGCCG
This sequence comes from uncultured Bacteroidales bacterium, assembly GCA_945836755.1. GTDB lineage: Bacteria > Bacteroidota > Bacteroidia > Bacteroidales > Bacteroidaceae > Alloprevotella. The sequence continues at coordinate 4,540 of CAMAMB010000038.1, read as the reverse complement.
CCAACCGCGACGCCGACGGCAACGCCGTGAGCGGCAAGGAGCGCGTGCTCTTCTCCGGCTCAGAGGACTGCGTCGTGGCGCTGCCCGACGGCATGAAGGCCGTCATCGCCGGGCTGAAAGACGTCATCGTAGCCCTCAAGGGCAACACCCTCCTCGTCTGCCCCAAAAACGACCCCGACGCCATCCGGCGCCTCATCAACCAGGCCCAGATGGAGCTGGAGTAAGCCCGAAGCCTCCACCCACTTTCCACAAACACTCAAACTGCATCGACTTATGACCAAAGAAAGACTGACGCTCGTCAAAGTGGGCGGCAAGGTGGTCGAGACCCCGGCCAGCCTCCACCTCCTGCTCCAACGCTTCAGCGCCCTCGAAGGACGCAAGGTGCTCGTCCACGGCGGAGGCCGCACGGCAACCCTCGTGGCCGAACAGCTCGGCGTGGAGACCCACATGATCGACGGCCGACGCGTGACCGACGCCGACATGCTGCGCATAGTGACCATGGTGTACGGCGGCCTCGTCAACAAGAACCTCGTGGCCGCCCTCCAGCAGTGCGGCGTCAACGCCCTCGGCCTCACAGGAGCCGACATGCACGTGATACGCTCGCACCGACGCCCGCCGAAAAACGGCGTAGACTACGGCTACGTGGGCGACGTCGACACCGTCGACGCCGAACGCCTCAGCCGGCTCATCGAGAGCGGCATCACCCCAGTCATGGCCCCGCTGACATACGACGGACAAGGCGCCCTGCTCAACACCAACGCCGACACCATAGCCGGCGAAACGGCCAAAGCCCTGGCCCAATACTACGACGTGACCCTCGTCTACTGCTTTGAACACGCCGGCGTGCTGGCCGACCCCGCCCGGCCCGACAGCGTCATCCCCCACATCACCTCCGCCACCTTCACACAGCTCAAAGCCGACGGCGTGGTGGCGGGAGGCATGATACCCAAGATAGAAAACAGCCTCCAGGCCGTAGCTGCCGGCGTCGGCCGCGTAGTCATCACCCGCGCCGAAGCCCTCGGCTCAGACGGCGGCACGCGCATAGAATAACTCCATCCCTTCCACCCCCCTGAAGAAGCCACCACGGCTTCAGACGCCACCTCACCCATGCCCCTATATGAAATCATGGCGCCCGTAGGCTCACGCGAGGCGCTGGCAGCAGCCTTACAGGCCGGCGCCGACTCCGTCTACTTCGGCATAGAAGCCCTCAACATGAGAGCCCACAGCGCCCACCCCTTCACACTCAACGACCTCCACGACATCGCAACCACCTGCGCCGAACGCGGAGTGAAGTCGTACCTCACCGTCAATACCATCATCTACGACGACGACCTTGACCGCATGCGCCTCATCTGCCGCGCAGCCCACGAGGCAGGCATCTCGGCCATCATCGCCGCCGACGTGGCTGTGCTCGAATACTGCCGCTCCATCGGCCAAGAGGTGCACCTCTCCACCCAACTAAACATCTCCAACGTGGAAGCCCTGCGCTTCTACGCCCGCTACGCCGACGTGGCTGTGCTGGCACGCGAGCTCAGCCTCGAACAGGTGAGCCGCATACACCAAGCCATCGAGCAAGAACACATCTGCGGCCCAAGCGGACAGCCCGTGCGCCTCGAAATGTTCTGCCACGGCGCCCTCTGCATGGCCATCAGCGGAAAATGTTATCTCTCGCTTCACAACCTCGGCCACTCGGCTAACCGAGGCGAGTGCATGCAGGTGTGCCGGCGCGCCTACACCGTGAAAGACCGCGACACAGACATCGAGCTCGACGTAGACAATAAGTACATCATGAGCCCGAAGGACCTCAAGACAATCGGGTTTATCGACCGCATGATGGAAGCCGGCGTCAGCGTGTTCAAGATAGAAGGCCGCGCCCGCCCCGCCGAGTACGTGAGCACCGTCGTGGCATGCTACAAAGAGGCCGTGCAGGCCGTGCAGCAGGGCACCTACGGGCCGGAACGCGTCAAGGCATGGGACAAACGCCTCAGCACCGTCTTCAACCGCGGCTTCTGGGACGGATACTACCTGGGACGCCGCCTCGGCGAATGGTCAGAGGTATACGGCTCACAGGCCACCGAGCGCAAGCAGTACATCGGTAAGGGACAAAAATATTTCTCCAAGCTCGGAGTGGGCGAGTTCTACTTAGAGGCCGGAGGCTTCCGCCGCGGCGACAAGCTGCTCATAGTCGGGCCCACCACGGGAGCAGTCTACGTAGAAGCCACCGACATCCACGGCGACGAAGGCCCCATCGAGGAAGCCCGCAAAGGCATGGCCGTAGCCATCGCCGTACCCGGAAAAATACGGCCCTCCGACAAGCTCTACCTCATACACTCCACGGAGCACGCCGCCACGTCCGAGGGCCGGCCGCAAGGCGTCGACGCTCCCCCCAACCCCTCACAGCCATGACTCTCATCTTCGACTACGGCGGCGTCATCGTCGACCTGCTGCCGGCCCGCTGCATCACAGCCTTCGAACGCCTTGGCCTCGACATTCGGCCCTATCTCGGCACCTACCGCCAGGGCGGCCCGTTCGCCTTACTGGAGGAAGGCAGGCTCTCCGTGCCTGACTTCTGTCACGAGCTGCGGCAGATAGGCGTCCGCCACGACGCCACCGATGCCGACATCGTAGCCGCGTGGGAAGCCTACACCACGGGCATACCCGCCGAACGCCTCCGGCTGCTCAGCAAGATACACCGCCACTACCCTACCGCCGTGCTCAGCAACACCAACCCCGTCCACTGGCGACAGGCAACCGACCTCTTCTTCCGCTCCATGGGCGGCAGCCTCAGCAGCTACTTCGACAGAGCCTTCGTCTCGTACGAGCTGCAACTTCAGAAGCCTGACCCGGCCATCTTCCACCGCGTGGCCGAAGAGCTGGGAGAGGCACCGAACGACCTCCTCTTCTTCGACGACAGCGAAACCAACTGCGAGGCCGCACGCCGCTGCGGATGGCAGGCACGCCTTGCTCCCGCCGACAGCGGATGGTTCACCTACTTCGACGAAGAAGGCTTGCTGAAATAGCCCCGCCCCTGCCCAACGGCCTCCGGAGCAATTCCATGAACTCCCGGAGCATTTTCAAGCCCCCTCGAAGGCTTTCGATAATCCCGAGAAGACTTTCCACGCCCCCTCAAAGGCTTTCCATCGCCCTCACATGCCCTATCCCCCATTGCCACATGCCACATTTCACCTTCCATAGCTATTTGCCCTCCTCGGCCGCCCCTGCCGACGCTCCACGCCGTGCGGCCACCGTGGGCTTCTTCGACGGCGTGCACCGCGGCCACCGTTTCCTCATCGACCGGCTCTGCGCCGAGGCCCGGCAGCGAGGCTTGCAGCCCATCGTGGTCACCTTCGACGAACATCCGCGCCAGGTCATCAAGCCCGAGGGATACTGGCCCGAACTGCTCACCCCCACTCCCGCCAAGCTGGCACTGCTCAAAGAGACCGGCCTGGCCGGCTGCGCCGTGCTCCACTTCACCAAAGAGCTCGCCGCGCTCACCTCGCGCGAGTTCATGGCCAGGCTGCTGAAGGCTGAGCTGGGCGTCGACTGCCTCGTCATGGGCTACGACCACCGCTTCGGCAGCAACGTCGGCGCTGCCTACCGCGACTACGTGACCGAAGGGCGCGAAGTGGGCATCGAGGTAGTACGCGAGTTGCCCTTCGACTGCGGCGAGCTGCGCGTCAGCTCGTCGGCCACACGCCGCTTCCTGTCGGCGGGCAACGTCGAGATGGCCTACTCCTGCCTCGGCCGGCCTTACCGGTTAGAGGGTACTGTGGTCGAGGGCCATCGCAAGGGCACGCTTTTAGGCTGGCCCACGGCCAATCTCAGGCCCGACCATGACGAGCAAATCGTGCCCGGTCGCGGCGTCTACATCGCCTCAGCGCGGTTAGAGGGATTTCGTTACCGCGCCATGGTCAACGTAGGCCATCGTCCCACCCTTGCCAACGGCAACGACCAGACCATAGAGGCGCACCTCTTAGACTATGAGGGAGGCGACCTCTACGGGTTGCCTCTCGCCATCGACTTTCACCGCCGTCTGCGCAACGAGCTCCGCTTTGCCTCCATCACCGACCTGCAAGCCCAGCTGGCACGCGACGCCGACGCCGTCAACGATTACTTCACCTCACATACTCTCTGACCCCGGCAGGCCGCCGAAGCCTGCCTCAAGCCTACTTCCCATGATAGCCTCCCTCATTCTCCTGCTGCTCTTCTTCCTTTTCCAAGTGTTGGGCCTGCTCCTGGCCCTGTTTCTCAGCGGCCAAGACGTGGCCGGCCTTATGGCCCTGGCACAGGGCACAGCATCTCCCGACTACGTGGCCTTAGGCCGCGGCATGTGTTATGCTGAAGCCATTCTCGCCGCCGGTGTCTACGTCTGGTATCGGCTGAGCAAGAAACGCAGCGAGCTGGACGACAATGTGGCCGACGCCATTCACGATGCCGAAGAGGCTGTGCGTCGCCACAGCAACCCTTCCGGAGCCTTTCAGCGCCTCATGCAGCGCTACCAGCAGGCAGCCCTCAAAGCGCGGCGCACCTGCCCGCCGCT
>CAMAMB010000037.1 GCA_945836755.1 uncultured Bacteroidales bacterium | reverse complement strand
TTTTCCTACATGTACATCTAGTTTTTCCTACATGTACATCCAGTTTTTCCTACATATACATGCCGTAAAAACCACATGCACATCTAAGAGACACTCAACGCCCCTCCCCTTCTCCCTGCGCCCCGAAGAAGGTGCTACCGACTACTACCGCACCCTCGACCTCACCTCAGGTGTGGGCACGGTACACTTCAAGAGTGCCAAGACATAGACCGAATATCTGCGCGAATACTTTACCTCAAACCCCGACAAAGCAGTCATCGCCCGCTACACCGCTAAAGGCGAGGCCAAGCTCAACCTGCGCTTCACCATGCAGAGCGGCGGCATCCTGGGACGCACTACCTCCTACGACTCAGGCATGGGCTTCTTCTCAGGCAACACCTTCAACGGCTCTACCCAGACCGTGAAGTACGCCCTCCGCTTCAAGGTAGTCAACCTCGGCTCCGACGGCGTCATTACCACCGACGAGAATGGCGTCACCGTGACCGACGCTGACTACGGCGACTACGGACAGCAGTTCGGCAACAAGAAGGAAGGCTCGCTTGGCGGAAACTCCCCCACCTGGTAACCCTTCCCACTCTGACGAACCATCGTTTCGATACACACAAAAAGGCGTGCCATGAGTTCACTCACATGGCACGCCTTTATTGTATCGCTGTGACGTATGTGGAGGTTAATCGCGGAAGCGCCGACGCAGCTCGTCGAAGCACTCGATGCGGCGGTCGCGCAGGAAAGGCCACCAGCGCCGCACATTCTCACTACGGCTAAGGTTCACGTCGACTACTGCCACCGCCTCTTCCGCCTCGGGCGCACGATAGAGCCACTCACCCTGAGGCCCGGCCACGAAGCTGGAGCCCCAGAAGGATATGCCCCGGGTCTGTCCACTTGGGTCCGGCTCATGTCCGGTGCGGTTCACGGCGATGACGGGTAGTCCGTTGGCCACGGCATGGCCACGCTGCACCGTCAACCATGCTTCGCGCTGCCGCTCCTTCTCTTCGGGAGCGTCGCTGCTCTCATAGCCGATGGCCGTAGGGTATATCAGTAGCTCCGCGCCGGCGAGCGCCATCAGGCGAGCACCTTCGGGATACCACTGATCCCAACATACCTGCACCCCGAGGCAGCCCACCGAGGTGCGGATAGGCTGAAAGCCAAGGTCGCCGGGGGTGAAATAGAACTTCTCGTAGTAAGCAGGGTCGTCGGGTATGTGCATCTTGCGGTACATGCCGGCCACTGAGCCGTCGGCCTCGAAGACGACCGCCGTGTTGTGATAGAGGCCGGCGGCACGGCGTTCGAAGAGGGAGGTGACAAGGACAATGCCCAACTCCGAGGCGAGGGCGCTGTAAAAGGCCGTAGAAGGACCGGGAATCGGCTCTGCGAGGTCGAAATTATCGGTACTCTCCACCTGACAGAAGTAGAGCGAGTTATGCAGCTCCTGCAAGACGACGAGGCGGGCGCCGCGCCCGGCAGCCTCACGAATGTGGACCGCCAGTTTATTCATGTTCTCCTTCACGTGGGCGGTGCAGGTCTGCTGCACGAGGCCCACTCTTAGTATTCTTTCAGCGTTCATAGGTCAAGGTTTAAGACAGTGCGAGGATACTGCATGGTAGCACAGTGGAGCGAACCATGCTGGTGTATCAGAGGACGGCAGTCTACGCCTACCACACTACGACTGGGAAAAGCCTTGGCCAACACTTCAGCTGCAGCCAAGTCTGTGGCGGGCTGATTGTAAGTAGGATAGAGCACCGCGTCATTAAGAACGAGATAATTGGCATAGGTGGCGGGCAGGCGTTCCCCCTCAGGATCGAAGCAAGGCTCGGGCCAGGGGAGGCGCAACAGCCGATAGGGACGACCATCAGGGGTACGGAAGGCACGCAGCTCCTCCTCCATGGCCTGAAGCTCTGCAAAGTGTTCGTCGGAAGGGTCGTCACAGCCCACATAGACTATGGTATGGTCAGGGCAGAGGCGGGCCAGCGTGTCGATGTGCGAATCTGTGTCGTCGCCGGCGAGGAAACCATGGTGCAGCCATAAGAAACGGCTTACGCCTAAGCGTTCGCTGAGCACGGCCTCACACTCAGCCTCGGTGAGACCGCCGTTGCGGTTGGCGTTGCAGAGACAACGTGCCGTGGTCAAGAGAGTGCCTTCTCCGTCGGTCTCTACACTGCCGCCCTCCAACTCATAGTCGTCACAGTCAACGCGACGGCCTGTGATGAGGGAGGCAATCTGCCTGTTCACCGCGTTGTCGAGAGACGCTTCAAACTTACCGCCCCATCCATTGAAGCGGAAGTCCAAGAGCCGGAAGCCCTCTGCGTCCTTGACGGTGAGATACCCGTAATCGCGCACCCAGGTATCGTTGGTAGGACAAGCCACTATGCGAATACGCTGCACCACCTTTGTCGGCAACTGCTCCTCCAGCAAACGCCGCAGAGGGGCAGGGTCGGGCACGGTAATCAGGAGCGGCTGGCGAGAAGCTATGGCGTAGGCCAGGGCGAGGTAACAACGGGTCACCTCGCCGAGCATGGGTGCCCAGTCGGTGGCTTCATGAGGCCACGAAATCTGCACGGCGCTCTGCGGATACCACTCGGGCAGGAAGTGGAGACCGGCCGGCAGAGCCACTTCGTCGGGCACGGCAATCTTGTCGAAGCTGAGCGTTGTGATGTCTCCTTGCAGAGCGGAAGGTCGGTTGGTCTGGAGGGGCATAAGAGTGAGATTAGTGGGGGGCGGAAGGGAGGTGTTGGAGGTAGCGAATAAAGGCGTCGGTGGTGGTAGGCATTCCGCTCACCTCCAGCTCCTGCGCAGCCGGAAAGAGAGCCTTATCATAGCCGTCGCCGCCGGTTGTCATATATTCATCGGCCACAAGGATATACTTCTCTTGGGGTTGAAGACGCAGCTGCGTGCCATCGGGAAGGATGTAATCTAAGGCCACGACATACTCTTTCTCGTTGAGCACCGGCCGGGTGCGTGAGAGCTGTATGCGCCCGAAGGCCACGTTGTGACAACCCTCATCCGCCAAACGAACCAGCTGCTCCCCGGTGAGGGAGTAACAGCGAAGGGCGTTACTGAAAGGCAGGGCCTCGCCCACATCGAGCACAGTGACATCGCCTTTGGGCAAGTTGGTGCGAATGCTACCAAAGTGACTGCAACCTATCACCACCTCCGTCTCTTTAGCTCCGGTGGCCTCACGATAGGCGGCGGCATAGGCTTCGGTCACAAGACTGCCCACTTCCGTCTGCTCCTGGTCATGGGCTCGGCTGTGGCGCAACGTATGGTCGAAAAAGGCAAGGCGCTCGTTGAGAGGATGGCCTGCGATGGTAGTGTGCTGCTGGAGGGAGTCGATGAGGGCCTGCAGACGGCGCTGACGAGCATTGTAGGTGGCCTTGGGAGTAACGCTGATAAGCTGGGGCGTCACCTTGACCACCTCCATGCGGATGGTGTCGAGGGTACATATAAGGGCTGAGATGTGGGTGCCGTAGCACAGGCCCTGCACAATGGGGTAGCGCCGCTCGTTGATGTAGCCACAGACCCGCTGATGGGTGTGCGACGAAAGGATGCCGTGCCAAAGGGGACTGTCAATGCGGCTCAGTGCCAGGCTGTCGGGGTCGTCCCACACGGGCTGCCCTTGACGCATGCCGCTGCCTATATGGGTCAGCAGGATGCGCAACGGGGCCTTTCTGACCTGCTCACCTACATTTGTGGCCAGCAGGCTGTCGAGCACCACCTCATAGCGCCCGTCAAAGCTGTAACCTTTGACCCTCCGGGCTGAAGCCTGGTAGGGAGCGGCCGAAGTAAGCAAGCCCACAAAGGCCACGGTCACCTCACGGCCATTGCCTATGGGCAGTCTGCAAAAGTGCACCGGCTCAATGCCCTCAGGCTGCTGCCCCGTGTCTCCACGGCGGAGATTGGCGCAGACATAGTTGATATCCCACCCTTGGGGGTAGAGCGGTGAGTCTTTCCACTTCAGGGGGAGGGTCTCCAACCCATCGTCAAACTCATGATTGCCAATGGCTGATAGGCGGATGCCGGCCTCATTGAAGAAGTAGGGTAACAGGCTTCCCTTGGTGGCCTTGTGAAAGTAGCTGCCACCGAAGTTGTCGCCGGCCGAAACGGTGAGGTGGAGCGGGTAACGTTCGCGCAACGAATCGAGGGTGGCGCAAAGGGCCGCCGCACCGGGTATACCCTTATAGGCATTGCCTATAAAGTTACCATGGAAGTCGTTGATGCTCAGCACAGCTATCTCCACACAGTGACTGCTACTATCGGCAGACACGGCGACAGACGAAGGGATGGAGGCATGGCCTAACGCACAGCCCCCGAGCAGGAGAAGCCCAAGAATGAAGGTTCTAAGTGATTGCATAAAGGTTTCAAGAGACAAGGGTCGGGATAAAGGAATGGCTGCCTGCCGCGAAGATAGGCGTGCATATACGAGGCGCTATGGAGCAGGCGTTCGCCTCAGCACTTGCTACGAGCGGCTCACCTGGAGGCCCTTCTTCGAGATGGTCATATCCACAAAGCGGGCATTCGGGGTGAGGGGCTGCTCTTTCAGCATGCGGCGTATGCGAGTGGCGGCCTCAAGGTCTTTGGCCACCATGTACATGAAGCCGCCACCGCCTGCCCCGGGGAGTTTATACCCATAGCAGAGGTCGTCAATGCGCCGGCAGAGATTTTCAATCTGGAGTGTCGAGGTGCCGGCATCCAGTGTCTTGTTCTGCTCCCAAGTAGTGCGCACCACCCGCCCGTAGCGTTCCAAGTCGGCACACTGTATGGCATCGTAGGCTGTAAGGGCGTGCTGCTTCATCTCGTCAAGGAGAGACAAATGGACGCTATTGTTGAGGAACATGCCACGCACTATCTCAGCCAGTATCTGCTTGGCCGTGCGGGTGATGCCCGTGTAGTAGAGCAGGTGGCAGGACTGCAGTTCCGGGTCGGTAAAGAGATTGTCTGGCAACCAGCGTACGACGGCACTTTGGTCATACCCCTTGTTGGTCTGAAGCAGCTTGACGCCGCCGAGCACGCCGCCATACTGGTCTTGCCAGCCTCCCCCCGTGGTGAGTAGCTGCTCCAGCACGAGGGTACGGTTACACACCTCGCCCTTATCCCATCCCAGTCCACAGAAGTCGCTCAACGCGCCCAGTACAGTGGCTGCCAGCACGCTGCTCGTGCCAAGACCTGAGCCTGCAGGTATCGCCGCCAAGAGGGTAATCTCTATGCCACAGCCGAAGTGTTCCAGCTGCTGACGCAGACTGGTATGCGTCTCTGTGCAGAAGTCGGGCAAGAAGCCTGCAAGGGCCAGCGCAGCCTTGGGGATAGAGAAGGGAGAGCCTACCTTGTTAAACTGCTGAAGCTGCTCGTAGGTCTCAATGACTTCAAGGGCCCCAAGGTCTATGCTGCGGCACTTCACCACGGGCTCGCTGCACGGCTTGACATACACCTGCAAGGGCGGCTGACCGTTGAGCTCGATAGCCACATTGACCACGTTTCCGCCTGCGCCTAAGCAGTAGGGCGGGGTGTCTGTCCAACCGCCTGCTATGTCTATACGCACACTGCTACGTCCCCAGACTATCTGGTCGGCGTAGGTAGAGAGCTTGGGGGTACAACGATGTTGCAACACGTTCTCAGTGAGTCCTTGGCGCAAGAGGCTGAAAGCCTGTGCCTCAAACGATTGTGCCTTTTCGGATTGCACCGCTCGGGCCACCTCACTGCGAAACATGGCATCGCGCACTCTCTTCATAAGAGGGGCATCTGCAGGAAGGGGCTCGGGCAATGGCCAATGGCCCTGCGCATACTTGGCTGCCAGGTCCTTCAGATTGACTTGATAGAAAACGCTGCGTCGCCAGTTCTTGGCGATGAGTGGAATGGTGACAGCTTGCAGGTCGCTGCGTTGGGCTGTGAGGCGGGGCAGGTTGGCCTGTTGCGAAAGGCCGGCAGCAGAGAGGCGGGGCAGGCTACGCCAGAGGGCAGTGCCTTCGGCCAGAGCGGCAGTGCCTTCGGCGGCGTCGGCCAAGAACCAACAGAGCAGGCGACCCAGCACTTCGAGATCGTCGCTGACGGGGAAGAGGACGCTAAACTGCAGGTCGCTGACGTTGCCCAGCTCTTCCTCGGCAATGCCACGGGCAGAGAGCCAAGCAGCAAGGGGTTGGCCTAACAGCTGTGTAGCGGGGTCGGCAGCCGCTCCCTTGAAGGCATCGCTGAAGCCGTATGGGCGAAGGGCATAAGCGCTCTCACCAATGGGCACGACGTCGACGCACTGACCGGGCTGTAGGTCTACCTCCCAGTCATTGCCAGGCACACCCGTCACAATATGGTGGTGGCTGTAACGCCACCCTTTGCCCAAATTGGAATTCTCTATCCAGATGTGCGAATTGCGGTCGGTGGGCAGATTGGCTATCAGGCTGTTCTGAGTAAACACCGACGTCTGCAGCTTCATATGCCGTTGCAGGATGTAGCGCTGGTCGCGCACGAGGTTCTGTATCGCCACAGAGGAGGCAATCATATCTTCGTTGGTACCGAAGTGGTAGAACTCTCCGCCGGGCAGGGGGAGGACGGCCACGGTGAGGTCGGCGAGGAGGGGGTCAGGCTGCGACGGGTGAAGCCCCAGCCCGCAGCCAAATTCTGAATATAGGTCGTATTCGCTGAAGAGGTTGGCGTCGGGTCGGGCAGTAGGAGCCACGAGATAGTCCTTAGCCGCCTTCTGCATGAGACGCTCCACCGCCTTGTCTGAGAGCAGCCAGACACCGATATCCATGAGTGAGAGATGGGTTTCCATAAGCTCGGCCTGTAGCGAGGTGCTTGGCTTCTGAAGCATGAAGTCAAGCTGTGTCGGCTGATTACGGTTCATCATGAACACCCCGTGGTGAGCGGCCTGTGCCGGGTCTGCCCATAAACCGTAGCACACCACGTCGGCCTCGGGGATAGGCTGCAGGGGCTCTGTTGCCCTGAGCAGCACGTCGCCGCTGGCGATGAGGGTATGCAACCCCTCGGGAGCGCGCTGCAAGATGCTTTCATAGAGCGGCACCTGCTGGTCCAGCAGGGTCTGGTCTATGCGCTGGCCGCGCGCCCAGCGAAAGACGGGCACGGGGGTCAGCACTTTCCCACCAGGGGCGTAAGCGGGTAATCGGCGCGAGTGGCCGCCTGCATGGAGCAAGATGCGCTTCTCGCGTCCTAACCATGGTAAGAAGCCTTCCGTCGCACCCTCTCCGGCATGGGCCTCTGCCAGCAGCCAGGCTGTGCCTCCCCCTGACCCCAACTTGCGGTGCGCAGGGTCGCAGGTGCAGAAGTATTCTTCACGGGTGAGATGGGTAATGTCGTGGAAGACACTTGCCACGTTGGGGGGCAGAGAGAGCAGTTTCTTCATGGGAGGGGATAATGTGTAGGAGGGAAGACAGTCTTAGGGTATACCTATATAATATAAGGAGGAGGTAGCCTGCCGCGTTAGGCCGGGAGGTCTCGCGGGTTTCCCGGCTTCGAGGCAGTACGGGGCTCAGCGCCGGCCTAGGCGGCACCCTGTAAGCGGCCCAGCGCAAAGGTAGTTGATTTCTTGCAAGTGGGCTGCGCCCCAAGCCAACTTTTGGCCCTGTCAGCCGCAGGAACACACAACGAGGAAGGGCCGGTGCGGTTGGCGACACAGCACTTCCTCGCTGAGGGGGGGAGAGGTGAAGGTGGAGCTTAGAACTCGTCGTTAGCGTAGAGATAGTCGAAGGTACACTGCTTCCACTCTATAATCTCTTCGGGCTTGAAGAAACGTGCCAGCTCGACGGCTGCAGTTTCAGGGCTGTCGGAGGCGTGCACGATGTTCTCCTGGAAACTCATGCAGTAGCTACCACGGATAGTACCGGGGGCTGCGTTGCGGCCATTGGTCGGTCCGGCGAGGGCACGCACGGCAGCGATGGCATCGACACCTTGCCAGCACATGGCAATGACGGGAGCCGTCATCATGCTGTCCTTCACGCGCTGGAAGAAGGGTTTGCTACTGAGATGAGCATAGTGCTCGCTGAGAATTTCGTCGGTGAGCTGCATCATTTTCACGCCACAGAGGTGGAGGCCTTTACGCTCAAAGATGTTTGTGATTTCGCCTACGAGGCCGCGCTGCAAGGTACAGGGCTTGAGCAGCACAAGGGTCTTTTCGATTGCCATGACTGGTAGATAAGGTGTTAGAAGTAAGGTGAAGGAGCAGGGGCCGCATGTGGCGGTTACGCCATGGCCGGACGCAACCGGCAAGTGGGTTTATGGCATGTATGCCCTGCGTGACGGCCTCAAAGTTAGTGATTTAAATAAATAAGGCCCACTTTTGAGCCTCCCTTTTAGGCAGTTTCTTGTCAATTGTATGCTGTGCAGCATTTTCTGTGCCCTTGGGAGTAGGCATGGCAGGGGGTGACTTCGCGTGAGAATGCGTATCTTTGCCATGCGTGCCCCATGCAGCGACGCCCTCCATCCTTCAACCCTGATAGCCCATGTCTTCACAGTCACCTTTCTATACCGTCCGTCACGCCGAGGAGCGTGACATCCCCGTGCTTCTACGTTTGCTCGAACAGATAAGTCGCCTCCACCATGCAGGCCGTCCCGACCTCTTCCATGTGGGCACGAAGTACACAGCCGACGAACTGCGCGCTCTCTTGCGCGATGCCGCCTACGTCGTGCTGGTAGCAGCTCCCGACGGGGGTGAGGCTGTGGGGTATGCGCTGTGTGAATTGCAGGAAACCGTTCACGGCCATGTGCTCGTTCCTCACCGCACGCTCTACCTCGACGACCTCTGCGTCGACGCCTCCCATCGCGGCCGGGGAGTGGGCCGTTGCCTGATGGAGGCAGTCAAAGAGGTGGCGAGACAAGAGGGATGCTACCACCTCACCCTCAACGTATGGGCCTGCAACCCCCAAGCCGAGGCGTTCTATCGGCGTCACGGGCTGTTGCCACAGAAGACATGCATGGAGTGGGTAGTCCCAGCCTCCTCGGAGGGCGGCTTCTGAGGGTTGTGTCTGCGAGGTGGACCATCCACCCTGCCCCTACATGCAGCAGCCACTTCCACCCTCCCCCGTTGGCACCCTGCGCAGCCCGTCGCATGTCTATACGACCCAGGCTCTCTGCACAGGTGTGCCACCACATGGGGGACCATTGCTGTCACTTTCCACGGACTTATAGACCTATTCAGGTGTACTCTGCGCATTTTGCACAAAATATCAAGTCGAAGGTTTGGTATAGACAAAAGAATTGACCATATTTGCAGCCTGAAAATTGGCCCTTTACGGCTACCTGCACTATAATTTTATATCTTTTTAGAACTTCTGTATTTCTGCGGCCACCTTCACAGACTTGTCCCCTTGCTTCCCCGTACAGGTGGCAACGTTGACGATCAGAGGCCGGATTACAACAGCACCCTTCTGAACCTTGCAAACACTCAGCACCTCCTCTCCCGCCACCAAGAAGCCACGTCTGAAATATCCCAGACGTCATCCCAAGCGCGACATCATCATCCCCATCATAGCGTTTACCCTTTTGCTGATAGCTTTTGGAGTTTTGATGCTATACATTTAGCCTCCCTCCCGGCGGCTGTTACTCCTGCCTTCGTCGACACCTGCAGCGGCGAAGGTTTTGGTCGTAACCTCTTCATCACAAAGGCCGTCGGTCACCTGCCATGATACTACCGGCCGGGCTCACTCACGCTTGCCCGTCTTCGTCCCCTATATCACCCCACTTCCCCCTCTATATCACACCACCTCTCTGCGCCATTGACGTTTGGCAGAGAGGTGGTGTGTGTTTATAGGTCTATGGTGAAGCTCTCCATGCTGCCGAGGTCTATTGTCCACAAGCGGCCGTCTAACGAGGGCCTTTGTCCCGCAAGGTAGCAGATGGCCTGGGCAGCCATGACAGAGGCCACGAGCCCGGCCGTCGGCCCTATGATTTCTTTGCCGGGATGGGGCAGGCTCAGCGCCGCCTCTTCGTCGGGGTAGAGGTCGCGGTAGCGGGGGCTGTCGGACCTTCCGCCGAAGAAGGCACACTGGCCGCGCAGCCCTTGCACGGCGCCGTGGCAGTATGGTATGCCTAAGGCGCGCGACAGGTCGTCAAGGAGGTAGCGCGTGGGCAGGTTGTCACAGCCGTCCATGATGAGGTCGCAGCCCTGTGCCAGTTTCCTCATATTCTCGCGCGTCAGCCTACAGTCATGGGCCGTAATCTCCACTTCCGAGTTGAGGGCTTCGAGCCGACGCTTGGCTTCCACCACCTTCGTCTGCCCCAGCAGGTCCTCACTGTAGAGTATCTGGCGATGCAGGTTGTCGAGACTCACCTTGTCGTCGTCCACGAGAGTGAGGCTTCCAATGCCTGCCCCCGTCAGGTAGAGCGATATGGGAGAGCCGAGGCCGCCCACGCCCACCTGCAACACGCGGGCCTTGTGCAGGCGTTGCTGGCCCTCCGGCCCTATCTCGGGCATCATTTCTTGTCTGTTGTATCTACTTGCCATGATAGATGGATGGGGATAGATTGATTGGGTGCGAGGCGCCGGCCGCTCCCAGTTACCTGCCGTCGCTCAGGTGCTTGTCGAAGACGCTGTCCCAGTCTTTCCAGACGGGCTCCACGCCCATTGTCTTGAGGGCGTTCACCACTTCGTCGACACTGCGTGGGTCGCTCACCTCAAACTGTTCGAGGGCTTCGGGGTAGCAGGCGTAGCCTCCGGGCTCGGTGCGACTGCCGGCCGACATGGTGGTCACGCCGAGGGTGGCCATGTGGTCGCGGAAGGCGGGCAGTTCGCGTGTGCTGTACGAGATGTCCACATCGTGGTCGAAGATGCGCATGGCGAAGGTCAGCTGTGCCAGTTCTCTGTCAGTCATGAGGCAGTTTGGCTGGAAGCCCCCGTTCTCTGCCGGGCACATTCGGGGGAAGTTGACACTGTATTTCGTTCGCCAGTAGTGGTGTTGCAGGTAGCGCAGGTGGTAGGCCATCATGGTCAGGTCGGTGCGCCATTCTTTCTCCAAGCCTATCAGCACGCCCATGCCTATGGAGTGGACGCCGGCCTGCCCCATGCGGTCGAAGCCATTGACGCGCCACTCAAAATTTGACTTCATGCCGCGCGGATGATAGCTTTTGTAATTGTCACGGTGATAGGTTTCCTGGAAACAGATGACGCCGTTCATGCCGTGTCGGCGCAGCTCGGCGTATTCCTCGGTGGCCAAGGGCATCACCTCAATCTTGAGATTCGAGAAGTGGGGCTTTGCCAGGTCGAGGGCCTTGGCCAGATAGGGCACGCCGGCCTTGGCAGGATTTTCTCCCGTGACGAGGAGGAGGTTCTCGAAGGGTCCCAGCTCTTTGATGGCCGCATATTCGCGTTCCATCTCGGCGGGGGTGAGTATGGTGCGTGGCATCTTGTTGGCTACGTGAAAGCCGCAGTAGACGCAGGAGTTGGTGCAGGAGTTGGTGAGGTACAGGGGGATGAAGAGGGAGACGGTACGCCCGAAGCGTTCCTCTGTATAGCGTCGCGAGAGACGTGCCATGATCTCGAGATAAGGCTCGGCGGCCGGTGAGATGAGGGCCATGAAGTCGTCCACCGTAGGTTTGGGGCGTCTCAGTGCCCTCTCCACGTCATCGGCTGTCTTGGCGGCGATGGCGGCAGTGGTGTCGTCCCAGCTGAGCCGGGCAAGTTCGTCAGAAAACATAGTCTGTGTGGTGATTGTATCAGTCGAGGAAGGCGGTGAGTGGCGAGGAGGCTTCGGCTCTCAGGTTGGCGGCCTGTACGGGGAGGACTGCCTCGAAGGCTTGCCGCCCTGCCTCCACTGCCTGCTTGAAGGCAGCTGCCATGGCGGCCGGTTGTCCTGCCACCGCAATGGCAGTGTTCACCAAGCAGGCGTCGGCCCCCATCTCCATGGCTTCGGCGGCGTGGCTCGGTGCGCCGATGCCGGCGTCGACCACTACGGGCACGGTGGCCTGTTCGATGATTATCTGCAAGAAGTCGCGGGTGCGCAGTCCGAGGTTAGTGCCGATGGGAGCACCTAAGGGCATGACGGCAGCGGCTCCGGCCTCAGCCAGACGTTTGCAGAGGGTCGGGTCGGCGGCACAGTAGGGCAACACGACGAAGCCCAGCTTGACCAGCTCTTCGGTGGCGCGTAAGGTCTCGGTGCTGTCGGGCAGGAGATAACGTGGGTCGGGATGTATCTCGAGCTTCAGGAAGTTCGTGCCAAAGGCTTCGCGCGAGAGTTGAGCGGCAAACACTGCTTCCTCGGCGTCGCGCACTCCCGAGGTGTTAGGCAGCAGCTGAAGGCCGTCTCTCTGTACGTGGACGAGCATGTCGTCGGAGGCATTGGTGGTTTCGATGCGTTTCATGGCCACGGTGACCATTTCTGTGCCTGAGGCTGCGATGGCAGCGGCCATCTCCCGGTTGCTGCGAAATTTGCCCGTACCGAGGAAGAGGCGTGAGCGGAAGGTACGTCCGCCGATGATAAGGTCTGACATGAGGTTGATGGATTTTGATAAGACTGAGGGTAAGCGTGGGGGCCGGTTCACTTGCCCCGGAGGGGCTTGTAGCGGCCTTGCAACCACTATCCGCCGCGGGCTGCCTTGATGATGGTGAGTTGGCAACCCTCTGTCAGCAGGGTGTCTGCCCATTGGGCTTTGGTGATAAGGCTGCGGCCCTGTGCCACTGCGATGCCTGCGGCAGGCAGCTGAAGCTCGGCCACAAGCTCGGCCACATTCACTGCGGAGGTGTCGTGGGGCCGGTTGTTGACGAATACTTGCATGGTTCGGAAGTTTAGGATAAGCAGTTTACGATTGTCTGAGAGACGTGTATATACAAGAAAACCGCAGGCAGTGAGCCGGCGGAGCTTTGGGGGGATGAGTGGCAAGCAGAGAGTGTCAACTACCGAGGTCTCACGCTACTGCGGGAGCTATTCGGCCGCCCCTGCGGGCGAGGAAGGCAATGCCTACGTCAGTGCTAACTGCTTCAGGTCATAAGGGTATCATCTCAGCACACGGCTCAGCGCCGCGGCACCCCTTTGCTCTTACGCAGCAAAGGTAGTGTGTTCGGTCTGAAATGCCAAGTTGGCGGTCCATTTTTTGGTGAAAGTCTAAAAAAACGAGGTCTTCGCTTTGTCGGTAACGCGAGAATGTATACCTTTGCACCGCTTTCTAAGGAAGGCCATACGACATGGTGCTTATAGTTCAGTTGGTTAGAGCGTCAGATTGTGGTTCTGAATGTCGTGGGTTCGAGTCCCACTAAGCACCCTCCCTTTTAGTTTCGCGAAGAACTGTCCCCCGGTTCTTCGCGATTATTTTTGTGTCCGCTGGGGGCATGCGCGCAGTCTGCATCCGTATTCCACACACGCCTTACGTACATACCATGGCTATGGGGCTATATATGTGACGTATGCTCCGGCTTTACAGCTCGAAGGAGAGGCGCAGCTGGGGCACGAAGTGGCTGTGGCCGTCGGTGCGATAGTAGTGGAGCGAGGGTTGGAGGCTGAAGCGGGTCACTAAGGGCAGCGACGCGGTAAGCTCGAAGTTGGTCTCGTGGCCTTCGCGGTAGAAGGCGCGGGCTGCCGAGAGGGCCACGGCGGCCTTCATGCGGCCGAGGTCTGTCCAGCCTATCTGCGCGCCGTAGTACGACTTGGCCGCCTCGGGTTGTTTATACTCTTGGGCCAGGGTGAGCCCTACGGTGAGTTGCGAGGCTGCCATGCGGGCCACCGGCTGCTCTGCCACCAACCAGAAGCCCCACTGCGTGTGACGCCCGAAGGCGGGGTCGCGATGGTGGTGTCCTACGTTCCAGCCCAGCACATAGGTGCCGGGCAGCGGCCACGCGGCGTAGCGCTGCGGCGACAGCTCGGCCGACCCCATATATATAAGGCCGTCGGCGCGGGGGCGGAAGCGCAGCTGCTCGTCGAGGCGGTCGCTCGCCTTGCCATTGTAGAGGGAGGAGCGCAAGCGGAGTGCCGGCGTCGCTTCCCACTCCACGTGAAGTCCGAGGGCCGAGAGGGGATAGACGTTGACGCAGAAGTTGTCGTTGACGGTGGGCAGGCAGCCCATCGAGGCGCCTGTAAAGAGTCCGGCCAAGGGGGTGTTGAAGTAGTCTTCATCGGCTCCGCGCAGCCCCACATAGGTGGTGAGCCGTGGGCGTGCCCACTCCTGGCCGATCCCCAGGTGGGCGACGCGCAGCCCCCGCGAGGGGGCGTTGATGCAAGAGTGATCCTGCCACACTGCCTCCTTGTCGTGGCCGCAGCTCAGGGTGGAGAGGGTCGCTGCTTCGGCTGTCGCGCCGCGCCATAGGCGCACGCTTCCCTCGAGCTCGAGCAGGTTCATCCAGCGCACCTCGCCAGTGCGTGTGTGCCACTGAGCCTCGGTGGTGAGGGCCACGCCGTAGGTCCGGCGCGGCTCTTCGGGAGAAGGGGTTACAGGTTCGGGAGCAGGCTGCGCGTGCAGGGGGAGCAGGCAGAAGCAGCAGAGCAGGGCGGGCAGCAGGCAGCGCACACGGGGGGCTTTCCCGCCTCTTGGGTGAAGGGGGAAGAAGGTCATGGTCAGTCGTTTTGAGAAAGAGGAGAAGGGATTGGGCTGTCGCTCGGCCTCAGCCCTTGGTGTCGAGTTCGTTGATGTCGACGAGCTTGTTGACGATAGCGTAGATGGTAAGGCCCGCCACGCTGTGTATGTCTAATTTACGGGCGATGTTCTTGCGGTGGGTGAGCACGGTGTTGAGTGAGATGAAGAGGCTCTCTGCAATCTGTTTGTTGCTCAAGCCACAGACCACCTTGTGCACTATTTCCCGCTCGCGTTCCGAGAGCATGGCGTTTTCGGGCTGCCCGTCGCCGGGCTGCGCCGATAGGGGTGCCGTGCCTTCGGCCACCTGTTCTTCGAGTATGCGCACGGCTGGCACGAAGAGGTCGTCCTCTACGCCGCAGTGGGTACGCAGGTCCTGCTCACAGGTAAAGAGGTCGAAGAGCACTCCGTGCAGCAACTCGGCGTGCTCCGTGGGCACGTAGAAGCGTATGATGATGTTCTTCAGTTCCTGGAGCTTGCGGTCGATGCTGCTGTGCGAGCGTGCAAAGCGGTCGATGCTGTAGTCGTCGGCGCGGCGTCCTGCCTGAAGGCCTTCGACGTAGGCAAAGACTTTGCGGTTCTCGAAGAGCATGTGCTTACGCACCTCGCCCATGTACTCGTCGTAGTAGCGCAGGATGTGGTAGGCCACATCGTCCTGTTTGGAGCAGTCGAGGGCTTCGAGCAGCTTGCGGCGGATGGTGGGGAGCTGGAAGTCGAGGAAGTAGGTATGGGCCTGTCTGAGGTAGTGGGTCAGACAGGCGAGCGAGAGCAGGTCGGGCCTGAGGGTAGCCTCGCCGGGGCCGTGCTTGATGTAGTTGGCCACAGCCAGGAAGGTGGCCGTGTCCACTCCGTGCTCGGTGCACACCTGCTGCACGGTCTTGTCGCCCACGCCGAGGCAGATGCCGAAGCGCGACATCATCCGCAGGAGGGCCGGCTCGTCGCAGATGAGTTCGCACATGGGGTGGCGTTCCTTGTAAGTGCCTTTTATCACGTGGTGGTCAGTTATCGGTTACGGGTGCAAAGGTAGGCAGCGGCAGCCAAAACGCGTCTACCCAATGATGGGTATTTTCACTCCCGGCTGGTGACTTCCTCACCGCGCGGCCCTTACCCATCGTGCTGATTTATACCCTCAAAGGCTGATTGTGGAGCAGAGTGAGCCCCTCTACCTTTGCACTCCGTAAATCCACGTCCACGCTCCGCCCTTCGCGCCGTGTCTCTGAGCCGGCAGCGGCCCTTGCCGCAGAGGGAGCGGACGTAGTGACTCTCGTCGAACCTTACATCCTCACACGCATGCACACCTTCTTACCGGCTGTGGCCCTGCTGGCCGGCAGCCTCTCCCTCCCCGCCCTGCATACGGCCGCCTGCGGCGCAGGCGCGGAAGCATCGGCGCCGTTCTCAGAAGCATCCGCGTCAGTGAAATCAGGCCCAATGTCAGGTTGCATTGGGCCGAATGCAACCTTGCATCCGCCCGAAAGCAAGGTGGCATCCGCCCCAATGTCACTCTCGCTAAGGCTTCCAGAAACGGCAAATCCCCCTGCACAGACGCAGAAAAGCCACACACCAACACAAAAGCCACCTCACATAAAGCCCCTTATTCATCCACCCTTATACGCCGACTGACAGAAGTCAAGCCGGAGAGGCTTTTTCTGACAAATTAGATACAGGGCAACGGAAGAAAGTTGTACTTTTGCAAGCGTCAGAACCATCAACCTCATTATTCAATCTATGCTGTACAAAAAAGTAGAGGACGCCATCAACGCCCAAATCAACGCCGAGATGTGGTCGGCCTACCTGTATCTCTCCATGAGCGCCTGGTGTGCCAAGAATGGCAACCCCGGCATGGCCAACTGGTTTGAAATTCAATTTCGCGAGGAGCAGGACCACGCCCGCATCCTTTTCAACTACGTGCTGCAGCGCGGCGGCGAAGTGAAACTGGCTGCCATCGAAGCCGTGCCCACCGAATGGAAAAGCCCACTGGATGTGTTTGAGGCTACCCTCGCCCACGAACAGAAGGTGACGGGCCTCATCAACAGCCTCTACGCCTTGGCCACCGACGAACACGACTACGCCACACAGAGCATGCTCAAGTGGTTCATAGACGAGCAGGTGGAGGAAGAGGAGAACGCCCAAAACTACATCGACAACCTGCGCATGATTGGCGACAACGGCTACGGCCTCTTCATGCTCGACAAGGAGCTGGGCGCACGTACATACACCACTCCCTCACCCCTGGCCGGCAAGTAAGCCGCCGCAGCCACAGACAATGAAACACGGATAAAAGTGCCGCCCGAAAGGTGCGTGGCACTTTTATCCGTTTAGTAGAAAACGCCCTAAAACCTTCGCCCCTTGATAACCTTTACCCTCAGCCTCCTGCTGTTAGTGGCAGGCTATTTTATATACGGCCGCTACGTGGCGCGCATGTTTGGCTGCGACGCTACGAACCCTACACCCTGCCAGGTATGCGCCGACGGAGTGGACTTCATACCGCTGCCCACGTGGAAGGTGTTCATGATACAGTTTCTCAACATTGCGGGCACGGGCCCCATCTTCGGCGCCATCATGGGCGCCAAGTTCGGCGTTGCGGCCTACCTCTGGATTGTCTTAGGATGCATTTTCGCCGGGGCCGTACACGACTTCCTGAGTGCCATGTTATCATTGCGTAACGGCGGCATGGGCTTGCCCGAGCTCGTGGGTAAGTATCTGGGTGAGAAGACACGCAAGGTCATGCTCGCTTTCTCGGTGGTGCTGCTCGTCATGGTGGGCGCTGTGTTTGTGTACAGCCCTGCCGTCATCCTGGAGAAGATGGCCGGAACGGCTGAGATGTGGTTCGGCCTCATCTTCGTCTATTACATGCTGGCCACGGTACTGCCCATCAACAAGATTATCGGTCGCATCTACCCCCTCTTTGCCTTCTCGCTCATCTTCATGGCGGTGGCGCTGCTCGTGTGTCTATATATCAAGATGCCCCAGCTGCCCGAGCTGTGGGACGGCCTGCACAACCGGGCGCTGACCGTGCGTCCCGACTGGAAGCAAGACCTCTTCCCCTGCCTGTTCATCACCATAGCCTGCGGCGCAATCAGTGGCTTCCACGCCACACAGAGCCCACTCATGACGCGCTGCCTCAAGAGCGAAGGCGCAGCACGTGGCGTGTTTTACGGCGCCATGATTACGGAGGGTATGGTGGCATTGGTCTGGGCCACCATAGGCATGTACTTCTTCTACGACCTCGGCACACCGGGATTTGAGACCATGGCAGGAGCCGCGCAGACGGGCTTCGACACCCCAGCACCCGCTGTGGTCAGCCTCATCTGCAACGACTGGCTCGGCGTGGCCGGCGGACTGCTGGCCCTGATAGGCGTAGTGGCAGCCCCCATCACCAGCGGCGACACAGCCCTGCGCAGCGCACGCCTCATCATAGCCGAAGCCTTACACCTGACGCAGACCAAGGTGAAGAACCGCTTCCTCATCTGCATCCCGCTCTTCGCCGTCACCCTGCTGCTCCTGCTCTGGCAGGTGGGAAACCCCGACGGATTTAACGTGATATGGCAATATTTCGGCTGGAGCAACCAGGCCCTCTCTGTCTTTACACTCTGGACGCTCACCGTCTATCTCACACTCAAGCACAAGCCTTACGTCGTCACCCTCATACCGGCCGTGTTCATGACAGCCGTATGCGCCACCTACCTCTTCGTAGCCCCCTCGGCCCTCGGCATGTCGCCGGTGGTGGGATATATAGTCTGCGTGGTCAGCGTCATGGTCTCAGTCATCACCTTCTACGAGTGGAAACGCGAGGTGCGACGTAAAGAAACTGCCTACCAGGCGCAAAATCATACGCCCAAACGCCAGCACTCTGTGCAGAAAGGCAGAGATTATCCTCACGGCAAGTTAAAAATGCACTAAACATGCCATCTATATCGCCAAAATGCTAAACCTTTGTCCCGGCAACCCATCCAAGTAGAAGAGAAACCTCTCCACTTATAATAAGGACCTCTCCACTCAGAAGAAGGACCGCTTCACTCAGAAGAGAAACCTCTCCACTTAAAATAAGAACCTCGCCCCGAGCCCCTGCCGGCGGGCGACACACGACGGGACACCTTTCACTAATTGACAAACCTATTTACACACACATTATGAAGACGATGAGATTTATCCTCCTCTCGTGCGTGGCCATGACCATCACGAGCTGCGTGCCCAAAAAGCAATTCGCCTCCCTCCAGTCCGACTACGACAAACTCAAGACGGAGCACGCCTCCCTGCAAAACGACTACAACCAGGCCCGCGTAAGCATAGCCGAATACACCTCCGACAAAAACTCCCTCGCAGCGCGTCTCGAAGAAGAGAAGCAGCGTAACAAGGAACTGCAAAACGCCTACCAAAAGTTGCAGGGCTCTTACCAGGAAAACGTGTCGCAGGGAAATGTCAACATCTCCAAGCTCGTCGACGAGATCAACGCTTCCAACAAGTTTATCAAGCAGCTCGTAGAAGCCAAGTCTAAGAGCGACTCCCTCAACCAGGCTCTCACCAACAAGCTCACCCGTTCCCTCACCCGCGAGGAGATGAACGACGTCGACGTCCAGGTGCTCAAGGGCGTTGTCTATATTTCGCTGGCCGACAACATGCTTTACAAGAGCGGCAGCTACGAGATAGGCGAACGCGCCGGAGAGACCCTCTCAAAAATAGCTAAGATAATAAAAGACTACAGCGACTACGACGTGCTCGTGGAAGGCAACACCGACAACGTGCCCATCTCCCAGAAAAACATCCGCAACAACTGGGATCTCTCAGCCCTACGCGCCTCCTCTGTCGTACAGGCCCTGCAAACCCAGTATGGCGTTGACCCCAAGCGACTCAGCGCTGCCGGACGTGGCGAATACAATCCCATTGCCTCCAATGCCACCGAGAAGGGCAAGCAACGCAACCGCCGCACACAGATTATCATCACGCCTAAGCTCGACCAGTTCATGGACCTCATAGACGAGGCGCCGAAAGAAGACTGACCTTGTCCCGCGTAAGCGCGATGCACCTCAAAGCCCCCCAACGGCACGCCGACACTCCGCCGGCCGTCGGGGGGCTTTCTGCATGGTTTCCTGTCGGCGCCGCGAGGCTTTCACTACCCACCGTGAGGCCTTAACGCTCCGCCGCAAGGCTTTAACGCTCCGGCCCAAGGCTTTAACGCTCCGGCCCAAGGCCTTAACGCTCCGCCGCAAGGCCTTAACGCTCCGGCCCAAGGCCTTAACGCTCCGGCCCAAGGCTTTGTGAGGACAGGCCGTACTGCTTCCGGCCATCGCCACGCCGCATAAAGGTTTTGCTCCCCGGCTTTGGGCCACAGCCCCGCCCGTTCCGCTCCCACCGGTGCCCATGCCAATGAAGGCTGTGCCGCCACTGCTGTCAGTGAGGCACAGCCTTCATTTTATGTCGCCGGCGCTGCGGAGTTCCGTCGCGCCATGGCGGGTTGCGGGGAAGCGTTGACTACATCATGCCACCCATGCCGGGGTTGCCCATCGGCATTTCGGGCTTGTCTTCCTTCTTGTCACAGATGACACACTCGGTGGTCAGGAACATGCCGGCTACTGAGGCGGCGTTCTCCAAGGCCACACGGGTCACCTTGGCGGGATCTACGACGCCTGCCTTACGGAGGTCTTCAAACACCTCTGTCTTGGCGTTGTAGCCGTAATTACCTTCGCCTTCGCGCACCTTATTGACAATGACAGCGCCTTCAAGGCCGGCGTTGTGGCAGATCTGGCGCAGGGGCTCTTCGATGGCCCGGCGTATGATGGCGATACCGGTGTTTTCGTCGGCATTGTCGCCGGTGAAACCTTCAAGGCTCTTCTGGGCGCGGATATAGGCCACGCCGCCACCTGTCACGATGCCTTCTTCCACTGCGGCGCGGGTAGCGCAGAGCGCGTCGTCGCAGCGGTCTTTCTTCTCCTTCTGCTCGGTCTCGCTGGCTGCACCCACCTGGAGCATACATACGCCGCCGGAGAGTTTAGCAAGGCGTTCCTGGAGTTTCTCCTTATCGTAGGAGCTAGTGCTATTGGCTATCTCGTTCTTTATCTGGCCGATGCGTTCCTCGATGAGGCTTTTCTCGCCCTTGCCGTCTACGATGGTGGTGTTTTCCTTGGAGACGGTCACCTTCTCAGCCGTTCCAAGCATGTCGATGGTGGCTTGCTCGAGCTTGAGGCCCTTCTCTTCGCTGATGACGACGCCGCCAGTGAGCACGGCGATGTCTTCGAGCATGGCTTTGCGGCGGTCGCCGAAGCCGGGAGCCTTCACGGCGCATATCTTGAGCTGGGTGCGCAGGCGGTTCACCACGAGTGTGGTGAGGGCCTCGCTGTCAACGTCTTCTGCAATGACGAGCAGGGGGCGTCCGGTCTGTACGGCGGGCTCGAGGATGGGGAGGAAGTCTTTGATGTTAGATATCTTCTTGTCGTAGATGAGGATGTAGGGGTTCTCCATTACACACTGCATCTTCTCGGGGTCGGTCACGAAGTAGGCGGAGAGGTAGCCGCGGTCAAACTGCATACCTTCGACGGTCTTGAGCTTAGTGTCGCGTCCCTTGGCGTCCTCGATGGTGATTACGCCATTAACGCTGACGGCTCTCATGCCGTCGGCGATGAGTTTGCCAATCTCGGCGTCGTTGTTGGCAGAGATGGTGGCCACCTGCTCAATCTTCTCGTAGCTTTCGCCCACCTGTTCGCTCTGTTCCTTGATGCTCTCCACGACTTTGGCCACGGCCTTGTCGATGCCTCGCTTCACGTCGAGGGGGTTGGCGCCGGCTGCCACATTTTTCATGCCCTCTGAGAGGATGGCCTGTGTGAGCACGGTGGCTGTGGTGGTGCCGTCGCCTGCGTCGTCGCCGGTTTTAGAGGCCACACTCTTGACGAGCTGAGCGCCTGCGTTCTGGAAAGCGTCTTCGAGCTCTATTTCCTTGGCCACGCTGACGCCGTCCTTTGTGATGCGGGGTGCACCGAATTTTTTGTCGATTACTACGTTGCGTCCCTTCGGACCGAGCGTAACTTTCACTGCATTGGCCAGCGCGTCAGCGCCCTCACGGAGGCGTTCGCGGGCATCTACGTCATAGATTATTTCTTTTGCCATGATGTGATATTGTTGAAGTGTTCAGGATGTGGGTGGACGGAGGTCGTGCCTCCGCCGCGTGAGTGGTTTGTCTGTGCGTGGCTTGGGCTTAACCGAGGATGGCAAGCACGTCGCTCTGACGCATGATCATGTATTTTTCGCCGTCGAGTTCCACCTCGTTGCCGGCATATTTGCCATAGAGCACACGGTCGCCTGCTTTCAGCACCATGGTTTCGTCCTTGGTGCCTGCGCCCACGGCGAGCACTTCGCCCTGGAGGGGCTTTTCTTTAGCGGTGTCGGGGATGATGATGCCGCCGGCGGTTTTTTCTTCTGCCACTGCGGGCTTGATGAGAACGCGGTCTTGTAAGGGTTGAATGTTCATAGTGGTTGGTAGATTGAGTTTGAATGATTGCTAACGGTGTGACGCTCCTCGCGGCAGGCGGTGTGCGTCTGCCATGGATACAGCTAAAAGCGTGCCAAAGGTGCTTTCGCGGCACATAAAATATCATTTCGGGCCTCGAAAAGCCGTTTTCTGCCCCTGCCGGCCCGCTGCGGTGGGCTTCGGAGGCTGTGCGGAGCGGCGCGACAGACCGCCGGCGGCGCTCCTTATATATATAGGTATGGCGGAATAGGAGGTCAAAACGGCCTCATGCCGCTCGGACGACCCAAAAAGAGGCGGCGGCGCTCGTCCGGGGGCGAAAAAAATCCCTACATTTGCCCTCGCCTGCCCCGCAGCGGCAGCCAATGTTCATGTAATGCTTTCTCTGTCATGACACACGAAGAACTGATGCAACGTGCCATAGCCTTGGCCACCGACAACGTGCGCCGAGGCGGCGGTCCTTTCGGGGCCGTCATTGCCCGCCAGGGCGAAATCATTGCCGAGGGCGTCAACCGCGTCACGGCCAGCCACGACCCCACGGCCCACGCCGAGGTACAGGCCATCCGCGCGGCCTGCGAGCGTCTCGGGACGTTCAGCATCGAGGGCTGCGACATTTACGCCTCGTGCGAGCCATGTCCCATGTGTCTCGGCGCTATTTACTGGGCGCGCCTCTCGCGGCTCTACTATGCCGCCACCAAGACCGACGCCGCCGAGGCCGGCTTCGACGATGCCTTTATCTACAAGGAGCTGGCGCTCGACTACTCCCTGCGCCACCTACCCACCTGCCACCTGACCGACCCCGAAGCGCTCGCGCCCTTCGACTGCTGGAGGGAGCAGACTGACAAAGTGGCGTACTGACACGACGCTTTGTCAGCCTTCCGCCTGCTGCGGCGCGGCTCGCGGTCAGGGCGTCAATAAATGCGCAAACGGGGCGCAGAAGTTTCGCCATCCTGATTTTTTGTCTATCTTTGCAGCGTCTTTGCGCTTGTGGCGAAATTGGTAGACGCGCCAGACTTAGGATCTGGTGTCGCGAGACGTGTAGGTTCGAGTCCTATCAGGCGCACACTGACTGTCAGCCTAATCAGCTCCTCGGGGAGATGGTTAGGCTCTCTTTGTGCCTTCGCCGGCGCAGCGTCCTCACACCCCGAAGCTCCGGGCCGCAGACAGAGGACCCTCGTACGGCGGCGGGCTGACACGCAGCACCTCACCGGGTTTTCCTACATGTACATCCCGTTAAAACTGCATGTACATCTAGTTTTTCCTACATGTACATCTAGTTTTTTCTACATGTACATCTAGTTTTTTCTACATGTACATCTAAGATTTTCTACATGTACATGCCGATATTGTGTGAATGCCCGGGGCGATGGCTACCCGTGTATGCCCTCTTCGAGAAAGTGCCCCTGAAAGGGGCGGAGAATATAGGATAGGGCGTGAGCCCTATCTAAGCAGTCACTCCCCCTATTCCCCGGCCCCTCCAGGGCCGGGGACATTGGCCGCGAAGGCGGGGCGAATGACGCGAAGGCGTTGTCTATGCCACTTCGCCCGCCTTGCACTATCTTTAGAGTGGATAATCAAAAAACTTATATCTGATTGAGTATCAGATTAGAATGAAGGAGTTGC
>CAMAMB010000036.1 GCA_945836755.1 uncultured Bacteroidales bacterium | reverse complement strand
AAAACTACATGTACATCCAGGAAAAACTACATGTACATCTAGGAAAAACTACATGCACGTCGAAGTCCGCCGCCCTGCCTTGGCCGGCTCGCCCGGGAGCTTCAGCGGGGGCGGAAAATAAGTTTGCGGCGAGTGAACATGTATTCACTCGCCGCAACTATGTGTATATCTGTCTGTGACTTATGCGCAGAGGAAGAGGATGAGCGCCTGAGCCGTCAGGATACGCAGGAACATGGCCAACGGATAGACCGTGGAGTAGCCTACACTGGCGGCGTCGTTGTTGGCCGTCTGGTTGGCATAGCCTAAGGCAGGGGGATCGGTGGTAGAACCGGCTATGACGCCCATGAGCGTGAAGTAATTCATCTTAAACTTCAGTCGCGCCACGGTGCCCATGATGAGCAGGGGCACGATAGTGATGAGGAAGCCCACCCAGACGTAGGTGATGCCGTCGCCGTTGACCACGGTCTCCCAGAAGCCTGCACCGGCCTTGATGCCCACACTGGCGAGGAAGAGGATGAGACCTATCTCGCGCAGCAGGAGATTGGCGGAGGTGGTGGTGTAGGTAACGAGGTGGAACTTATAGCCGTAGCAGCCGGCGAGGATGGCGATGACGAGCGGACCGCCGGCTATGCCGAGCTTCAGCGGAGTGGCCATGCCGGGGAATTGGAAGGGTATCATGCCGAAGACAATACCTACGAGGATGCCGAGGAAGATGGAGCCCACGTTGGGATGGTCGAGGCGCTTGATGGAGTTGCCGAGCACCTTCTCTACGCGGTTGACGCAGTCTTCAGGACCTACAACCATGAGGCGGTCGCCTATCTGGATGCGGAGGGAGCGGTCGGCGAAGAGGTCCATGCCCGAGCGTGTGATACGTGTGACGTTGACGCCGTACATGGAGCTGAAGTGCATCTGTCCGAAGGTCTTGCCGTTGACTTCCGACTTGGTGACAAGGATGCGTCGCGATATGCTGGGAGCCTGCTCGGCCTTCCAATCTACGGAAGCGGGTGTACCGATGAAGGCCGTTACAGCCTCGGCGTCGTCTTCAGCACATACGACCATGAGTTCGTCGCCGTAGCCGATGGCGGTGTCGCGGTTGGGGGTGATGATTGCGCCGCCCTTCATGTAGTGTGTGCAGACGAAGGTGCGTCCGAGGAACTGGTTGAGCTGTCCGAAGGTCTTGCCGTCGAGGGCGTGGTTGGTCACCTTGAGAGTGAGATGGTAGGGCTTGGCGTGGGGGTTCTCTTCCTGGTTGAGGCGGATCTGCTCCTCT
Source organism: uncultured Bacteroidales bacterium (assembly GCA_945836755.1). Classification (GTDB taxonomy): domain Bacteria; phylum Bacteroidota; class Bacteroidia; order Bacteroidales; family Bacteroidaceae; genus Alloprevotella. The sequence goes on along the minus strand of CAMAMB010000036.1, from coordinate 22,689 downwards.
TCTTTCTCGAGCTTGATGCGGCAGAAGTAGCGCACGAGTATCATGGCCGTGATGATGCCGACTACGCCGAGGGGATAGGCGCAGGCGTAACCCGAAGCAATGTTCATGTTGCCCATATCAATGCCGAGGGTGGTGATAGCCTCCTGGGCGGCACCGAGGCCGGGTGTGTTGGTGATGGCACCGCAGAGCACGCCGACTGCCATGGGCAGCTGCTTGGCATCGCTCGTGTCGAAGACGAGGTAGTAGAGCGTCAGCATGGTGATGATGTTGAGCGTGACGATGCCGATGGTGACGAGATTGAGCTGGACGCCTTCCTTTTTAAACGACTGGAAGAAGCCCGGACCGACCTGCAGGCCAATGCAGTAGACAAATAGGATGAGGCCGAAGTCCTGCACGAAAGTTAATACTTGCTGGGGACACGCCAGTCCGCCGTCAGGGTCGCTGACGCCCACGGCGTTGTAGATGTGTCCCACCACGATGCCGGCAAAGAGTACGAAGGTCACCCCAAGGGAGATGCTGCCGAACTTAATCTTGCCGAGCACGACGCCGACGGCTATCACCAGTGCGTAGAGCACGACGATGTGGGCCACGGAGCCTGTGTTGGTGAAGAGAGACAGAAACCAATCCATCAGTGAAAGGGAATAGGAATGAAACAATGGAGGCACGCCGCGCCCGGACGTGGGGGACGCACCTGCGGTGAATTGTCAGGAGGAGGGGCGGCTGTCTGTCGCTGCGAACCGCCGCACAAATGTAAGCAGAAATATCGGTCTGCCATGCCGTCAGGGCCGAGAGTTTAGGCCGGGCGACCGGAAACCACAGGGGCGCACTCCCGAAGAAGGGCGCCGCGGCTCAGAGGCGGGGCGCTCAGCGGGAACGCTTGGCAATGGCGGTGGCGCGGTCGAGGGCCACATTGATGTTGGGGCAGATGTGGTCCTTGCCCAGGAGCTTGCAGAAGCCGTTGTGCTCGAGCACGGTGTAGACGTTGGGGGTGACGCCCGAGAGCACGATGTGTGTGCCTTCGCGGTGGGACATCTCGCAGAGGTTCTGGAGATTGTGAATGCCGGTGCTGTCGATGAAGGGCACACGGCGCATGCGTATGATGCGGACCTTGGGATGGTCGTTCATGGCCTGCATAAGCTCTTCGAACTTATTGGCGATGCCGAAGAAGTAGGGCCCGTTGATTTCGTAGACCTCTACGCCTTCGGGTATAATGAGGTGCTCTTCGTGGAGAAGGGCGTCGGTTTCTTCGTTAGGGTCGATTTCGTCGGCGATGACCTTAATCTGTGTAGTCTCAGCCATGCGACGCATGAAGAGGAGGCAGGCGATGAGGAGCCCGACCTCGATGGCGATGGTGAGGTCGAAGATGACGGTCAGGAAGAAGGTGATGAGCAGGACGGTGATGTCGCTCTTGGGATTTTTCATGAGCTGGACGAAGGTGCGCCAGCCGCTCATGTTGTAGGAGACCACCACCAGGACGCCTGCGAGGCAGGCCATGGGGATGTAAGCCGCCAAGGGCATGAGCAGGAGGAAGATGACGAGGAGCACAGCGGCGTGGATGATGCCGGCAATAGGGGTGCGGCCGCCGTTGTTGATGTTGGTCATGGTGCGGGCTATGGCGCCGGTACAGGGTATGCCGCCGAAGAGCGGTGTGCACACGTTGGCGATGCCCTGGCCGATAAGCTCCTGGTTAGAGTTATGATGGTCGCCGCACACGCCATCGGCTACCGTGGCGGAGAGGAGGCTCTCGATGGCGCCGAGCACGGCTATCACCATGGCTGTGGGGAAGAGGCCCTTGACGTTCTCCCAGCTGAGGTCGGGCACGGTGAGGGCAGGGATTTCGGCCTTGATTTCACCAAACTGGTCGCCTATGGTGGTGACGTGGAACCCGGTGTAGGCGTTGAGGAAGTAGACGCCCAGCGTCATGAGAATGATGGCGACCAGGGATCCGGGCACCTTCTTCGAGACTTTGGGCGTCAGGGCGATGAGGGCAATGGAGAGCAGGCCCACGGCAGCCGTCACGGCGTCGACGGTGGTGAAGTGGTGGAAGTATACACCCCACTTGCTCAAAAAGTCAGCGGGCAGCCCGCCGTCTATGCGCAGGCCTAGAAGGTCCTTAATCTGGGTAGTGAAGATGGTCACGGCTATACCGCTCGTGAAGCCCACCACAATGGGATAGGGAATGAACTTGATGATGGTGCCCAAGCGGCAAGCGCCCAGCAGAATGAGGAAAAGGCCGGCGAGCATGGTGGCCACCATCAGGCCGGAGAGCCCCAGCGAAGGGTTGCTCACGATGCCGTAAATGATAACGATGAAAGCTCCCGTGGGGCCGCCTATCTGCACGCGGCTGCCGCCGAGGGCCGACACGAGGAAGCCGCCGATGATGGCGGTGATGATGCCCTGAGAGGGCGAGACGCCGCTGGCGATGCCGAAAGCGATGGCCAACGGCAGGGCCACGATGCCCACGATGAGGCCGGCCATGAGGTCGGCAGAGAACTTCTCTTTAGAATAGTGTCGCAACTCTCCCAGTAAACGCGGGGCAAAGAGATGATTTTTCATACTGCTTGGGGTTGAGAGGTAGTATAGTTAGTGTGTGTGTGACACGTAGGGCAGCAGGCGCTGCAAACGGCCACCGACAACGAGGGCCTCGCGGCGGTAGCTGCAGATGGGTGGTGTTTCCGCGTGCAAAGTTACTAAATTATTCTAAAAATTAACTGCGTGTCCCTGGACAGCATGAGATAAGTCCTCGGTGGCCTGACGGAAAGGCGGAAGGCAGGCAGCGTGCCCTGCCGACGGAGGGAGGCTTCACGCTCACTGCTTCGGGCGGGCTGCTCCACGAAGCGGGCAGCATCTGCACACCTGAAGGCCGCAGGGTGAAGGCTTACCCGGCCGGCGAGGAGGCACATCTGTCCCACGGACAGGCATATATCATCCAGACCACGCGGGGCGATGCCAAGGGGGCACGTTAACCTGCCGCTCACCCAGCATACGCCCTACACGCGACACGGCGAAGAATGGCCCTCGGGCTACATTCTTCGCCGTGTGTCGCATATAGGCAGGTGGGAGACGCTTCTTACATGGCGTCCAAGGCCTGGCGGATGTCGGCCAATATATCGTCGACATCCTCTATGCCCACGCTGAGGCGGATTAGGTCAGGGGCGACGCCGGCCTCCCGCAGCTGCTCGTCGCTGAGCTGGCGGTGGGTATGGCTGGCAGGGTGGAGCACACAGGTGCGAGCGTCGGCCACATGGGTGACTATACATATCATCTTGAGGTGGTCCATGAAGCGGATGGCCTCGTCGCGGCTTCCTTTGAGGCCGAAGGCAATGACGCCGCAGCCGCCCTGGGGAAGGTACTTACGGGCCAGGTCGTGGTACTTGTCGCCCGGCAGTCCGGCGTAGCTCACCCAGGCCACGCGCTCGTCGTGCACCAGATATTCGGCCACGCGCTGTGCATTGGCGCAGTGCTGGCGCATACGGAGATGGAGCGTCTCGAGGCCGAGGTTGAGCAGGAAGGCATTCTCGGGGCTCTGTATGCTGCCGAGGTCGCGCATGAGCTGGGCCGTGGCCTTCGTGATATAGGCTTTCTCGCCAAAGCGCTCGGCGTAGGTCAGGCCGTGATAGCTCTCGTCGGGCGTACACAGGCCGGGGTACTTCTCGGCATGGGCCATCCAGTCGAAGCGACCGCTGTCGACAATGCAGCCACCCACGGCCGTGGCATGGCCGTCCATATACTTGGTGGTGGAGTGGGTCACGATGTCGGCGCCCCACTCGAAGGGGCGGCAGTTGATAGGTGTGGCGAAGGTGTTGTCTACGATGAGGGGCACGCCATGTGCATGGGCCAGCTTGGCGAAGCGTTCGATGTCGAACACGTGGCCACCGGGGTTGGAGATAGTCTCTCCGAAGAAGCACTTGGTGTTTGGGCGGAAGGCCTTGGCTATTTCCTCGTCCGACGCCTCGGGGTCGACGAAGGTGCACTCTATGCCCAGCTTCTTCATGGTCACTCCGAAGAGGTTGTAAGTGCCTCCATAGATGGTGTTCGACGAGATGAAGTGGTCGCCGGCCTCGCAGATGTTAAACACGGCGTAGAAGGAGGCTGCCTGGCCGCTGGAGGTAAGCATGGCGGCCACACCGCCTTCGAGCGCGGCTATTTTGGAGGCCACGGCGTCGTTGGTGGGGTTTTGCAGGCGAGTATAGAAGTAGCCCTCGTCCTCCAGGTCGAAGAGACGGGCCATCTGCTCGCTATTATCATACTTAAAGGTAGTACTCTGGTAGATAGGCAAGACGCGCGGCTCACCCTTCTTGGGCTGCCAGCCGCCTTGCACACAGATTGTGGAAGGTTTCATTGTCTGAGGTTGAAGGTGTAAAGAAATTTGTCAGTCGGTGAGAGCGGTGAGGGGGGCCGTCCAGCGCGGAGGCAGCAGGCGCAGCAGTCGGAAGGCCAAGAGGCAGAGCAGGGTGGCCAAGGCTGCGCCACTCAGCAGGATGCCTATCTGCAGGCTGAGGGGCAGCGCTGCAGCGTAGCGCGCCGCCACGGCGGTGAGCGGAAGCAGCACGATGCTGTGGGCGGCATAGACGAAAAATCCACTGCGTGCCATCCACCGGCTCGGCCGGTGGTAGCGGGCGATGTAGGCAGCTATGTGGAGGGCGCTGACCATGGCGCAGATCACATAGAGCGGCTGCCAGAGGGCGGCGCCGCCGTCGTTGAGCCACAGCGAAAGCAGCAGGGCGGGACTGACGGCCAGCGCGGGCTTGGCCAAGGGGCGTGTGGCCTCCACGAGGTGGCGTCCGCTGAGGGCGAACCACGCTCCCAGACTGAAGAACCATAGGCCCGTCAGGGTCACGCCGCCGTAGTTGGGCCAGCAGTGGCTGTAAAACAGCAGGGCAAGCACTACGAGCAACGCGCCGTGCAGGGGGCGCAGCAGCCAGTGTATGACTGGGGCCAGCACATTGATTACCAGCAGGTCGCGCACAAACCACAGCGGCATGAGCACGGGGCCGGTGCTTGCCTCGACGGGCCACCCCGGGCCGCTGACCGTGGCAGCGCCCACTTCCTTGCAGCCCCAGAATATCTGGAGCGTAAAGGGTATTTGCAGCTCGCTGCCGGCGGCCACGTCCCTGAGGGCGTAAAGTGCCCAGGCTATGAGGTTCCAAACGAGGTAGGGCAGCAGCAGGGTCTGCACCCTGCGGCGCCACTTGCGGCGGTAGTCAGCGAGGCTCGGCGAGGGCGTCGCTGCAAAGTAGAGGTAGCCTGACAGCACGAAGAACATGGGCACGGCAAAGCCGGTCACCGTCCGGCAGAGGTAGGTGGCTGCCTCGTGAAAGGGGGCTGAGGCCACGGCGTCCCAGGCTGAGTTGTAGGTGTGGATGAGCACTACGAGCACAGCCAGCGGCAGCCGCAGCGCCTCGATGGCGGGTATGCGCATGATGCGGGGAGTAGAGTGGTGGCGTCTCCACCGTGACCCACAATAGGCCAAACGCTGAGGCGGTGAGCGGCCTCGGCGTCTGGCCTACGCGGGATAGGGGGATGACAGAGAGGGGGAGTTAGCCGATGGTCAGCAGGGTGGTGCCTTCCATCACGCTGTCGCCGGCAGCCACACAGATGCCCGTGACGGTGCCGTCGGCCTCGGCGGTAATGTTGTTCTCCATCTTCATAGCCTCGAGCACGAGCACGGTGTCGCCCTTCTTCACGGTCTGGCCGGCTTCTACGAGCACCTTGGTCACCACGCCGGGCAGGGGGGCCTTCACGGGCGTGCCTGCGCCGGGGCCGCTCTTGGCGGCGGGGGCGGCGGGAGCAGGGGCAGGGGTGGCGGAAGGGGCTGCTGCGGCGGGGGCGTCGGTGGTGGTCATGGTGGGAAGGTCTTCCTCCATCAGCGAAGAGCCTTGCATGACTACTTCAAAGGGGATGCCGTTCACCTCGACCTGGGCCACAGAGCCGTTGATGCTGTCGATGGTCACATCATACTGTGCACCATTGATGGTGTATTGATAGAGTTTCATTTTCTAAAGCGATTGGTGAGCAGGCCATGGTCGGGGACGTCCTCGGCCTGCATGGATGGATGACGGGTAAACTGTTTAGACAAGTGGCAGGGGGTTAATCTGCGCAGTGGGTGCTCCCCAGCTGGAGGCTGAAGGGGCTACGGTGATGATGCCCGGCTCGTCGTCGTGCACCACCTCTACCTCGTACTCTATGAGCGCAAGGGCAATGACGGCGGCATAGGCCTGCATCTCGCTCTCGCTAAGTTCGGGGTGCCGGCCGTCTATGGTGAGGTCGGCTATGGTGCCTTGCTTTTCGTTGAGACGTACGACCAGCTGTTTGCCGCCTGATTGGTAGATAAAGGTCTTCATGATTGAAACCGTTGGGTATGTAGGTGTCTGAGACAGCGGCCTGCCGCCCGTGGGCCGGTTGTGGCTGCGGAGCGACACGCCGCTGTGCTGCCGTATGTTAAAGGGGTATGTTACCGTGCTTCTTGGCCGGGCGTGTCTCGCGCTTGTTCTCTAACTGGGCGAGGGCGCGGCATATGCGGAAGCGGGTATTGCGTGGCTCGATCACGTCGTCCACGTAGCCGAACTCGGCAGCCTTGTAGGGATTGGTGAAGAGGTCGTTGTACTCCTTCTCCTTGGCTGCGAGGAAGGCCTTGGGGTCTTCCTGGTTTTTGGCTTCCTTGCCGTCGAGAATGGCCACGGCGCCCGAAGCGCCCATCACGGCTATCTCGGCAGAGGGCCAGGCATAGTTGAGGTCGGCCTTCAGCTGCTTGCAGCCCATCACGATGTGGGAGCCGCCGTAGCTCTTGCGCAGGGTCACCGTCACCTTGGGCACAGTGGCCTCGCCGTAGGCGTAGAGCAGCTTGGCGCCGTGGTCGATGACGGCGTTATACTCCTGGCCGGTGCCGGGCAGGAAGCCGGGCACGTCGACGAGCGAGACGATGGGTATGTTGAAGCAGTCGCAGAAGCGCACGAAGCGGGCAGCCTTACGTGAGGCGTTGCAGTCGAGCACACCGGCGTAGACGCTGGGCTGGTTGGCCACGATGCCCACGCTCTGGCCGTTGAAGCGCGCAAAGCCGATGATGATGTTGCGGGCAAAGTTGCGCTGCACTTCCATGAACTCGCCGTTGTCGACCACCGCACCTATGACTTTGTACATGTCGTACGCCATGTTGGGGTTGTCGGGAATAATCTCGTTGAGAGAGTCTTCCTTGCGGTCGATGGGGTCTGTACATTCCACACGGGGGGCCTTCTCCATATTGTTCTGCGGCATGTACGAGAGGAGGCGGCGTATGAGCTGCGCAAACTCTTCCTCGCTCTTGGCGGTGAAGTGGCACACGCCGCTCTTGGTGGAGTGTACCTGGGCGCCACCGAGGTCGTCCTGGGTGACGTCTTCGCCCGTGACGGTCTTTACCACCTTGGGGCCGGTGAGGAACATATAGCTGACGCCCTCGAGCATGACTACGAAGTCAGTGAGCGCAGGCGAATAGACGGCACCGCCGGCACAGGGACCGCAGATGCCTGAGATTTGGGGCACTACGCCGCTGGCTTCAATGTTGCGCTGGAAGATGTTGCCGAAACCGGCCAGGGCATTGATGCCTTCCTGGATGCGGGCGCCGCCCGAGTCGTTGAGCCCGATGCAGGGGGCACCCATCTTGACGCTCTGGTCCATGACTTTGCAAATCTTCTCGGCCATGGTCTCCGACAGCGAACCGCCGTTGACCGTGAAGTCCTGGGCAAACACATATACCAGGCGGCCGTTGATAGTGCCGCTGCCGGCCACCACGCCGTCGCCCAGATACTGCTTCTTCTCCATGCCGAAGTAGTGGCAGCGATGGAGCTTGAACATATCCATCTCCTCAAACGAACCCTTGTCGAGGAGCAGGTCGATGCGTTCGCGGGCAGTGGCCTTACCTTTGGCGTGCTGCTTTTCAATAGCCTTCTCGCCGCCGCCGAGGCGGGCCTTCTGGCGAAGCTCGACGAGTTGCTTTACTTTCTTTAATTGTTCACTCATAGGTGATAGATTATAATGAGTATCTAAAATTTACGGGCGCAAAGTTAGTAATTTATTCTTGCACTCCTGCTCCTCGTGCGCAGGATATTGCGCGATAATCTTCGGAGTGTGCAATTTGGGCGACGGTCTGACGGTCTCCCCGACGCCGACGCCGGATGACGAAGAGGGGCGGGCCGGCCACATGGAGCACGGCGCGGAGAAACGGGAAGCCTCGCAGAAAAACTACATGTACATCTAGGAAAAACTGCATGTACATCTAGAAAAAACTACATGTACATCTAGAAAAAACTACATGTACATCCAGGAAAAACTACATGTACATCTAGAAAAAACTACATGTACATCTAGAAAAAACTACATGTACATCTAGGAAAAACTACATGTACATGCAGGAAAACCCGGTATACTCCCATCGCTGCCACATGGGCACGAAGCAACCATCACGTGGCTCAATGGACATCGGGAAAACCTGCCGGCCTTCCAGCCACACCTTCGGCCAACCCCGCGGGCCATCAGGAGGGCCAAACGCGGCAGACAAAGATTTTTTAAGACTGGCCCCATCATTTTTAAGACGGACACCCCGACTTGCATGATAGAAAAACCGTATTTTTGCCGCACTGAATAGTCGGCCCGACGCAGCTGACCGACAGTCCGACAGCCGGACCGACAGCCTCCACCTCCCTAAGAGACACGTCTATATAATCATCATATATCATATAATCATTCTTCAAACACCTAAACCCTATGAAGAGAATTCTTACAGTTGCCTGTATGGCATTCTTCGCCCTCGCCGTGGCTGCCCAGACCCCTGTCACCAAGGAGAAGGCCAAGTGCACCAAGGTAGAAAAGTGCGACGGCAAGAAGTGTGACGGCAAGGCTAAGAGCCAGTGCTGCAAGAGCTGCGACAGCAAGTGCGACAAGTGCGACAAGAAGTGCGACAAGTGCGACAAGAAGTGCGACAAGTGCACCAACCAGTGTGGCAAGTGCACCAAGAAGTGCGAAAAGAAGTGTGACAAGAAGGCTAAGACCACTTGCTGCAAGAAGGACTCCTGCAAGAAGGCCTGCAGCAAGACCGACGCCTGCAAGAAGGCCTGCAGCAAGAGCAAGTAACAAACCCATATTCCACGGCGCAGACTCCACGAAGCGACGCCTGCACCAACAGTGATACATACAGTAAGAAGCCCGAGGCTTGACCCATGTTCTCTCTCGGTAGTGGGCAAGCCGCGGGCTCATTGATATTGTCCCCATGTACCAAGAAGAAAGATTTTATTCGCCGGGACGCATCGAGGTAATCTGCGGCTCCATGTTCTCCGGCAAGACCGAAGAACTCATCCGCCGCCTCAAGCGCGCCCGCATCGCCCGACAGCGCGTCGAAATATTCAAGCCCTCCATCGACACCCGTTACTCCGACGAGGAAGTAGTGTCGCACGACTCCAACTCCATAGCCTCGACACCCGTTGACTCGGCGCGCAGCATCCTGCTCATGGCCAGCAATGCCGAAGTGGTAGGCATCGACGAGGCCCAGTTCTTCGACGAAGGCCTCGTAGAGGTGTGCAACGACCTGGCCCGCGAAGGCAAACGCGTCATCGTGGCAGGCCTCGACATGGACTTCCGCGGCGTGCCCTTCGGACCCATGCCGGCCCTCTGCGCCATAGCCGAAGAGGTGACCAAGGTACATGCCATCTGCGTACGCTGCGGCCATCTGGCCTACGTCAGCCACCGCATTGTCGACAACGAACATCGCGTGCTCCTCGGCGAGAAGGCCGAGTATGAGCCACTCTGCCGCCACTGCTACGAAAAAGCCCTCACCGCCAAGCAGGACACCCCGCAGTAGCACCACCACACCACCCTCCCGCCCCGACACGCCGCATCTCAATCAGAACAACCCTCCCCGGCCCCGCCACAATCCCCCCCACCCCACCACACGCACGTCGAGGCCCACGGGCGCAAGACTTAAAAAAACCTTCACCCCGCGCTTTGCCACCTCGCAGAAAGGCAGTAACTTTGCACCGCTTTTCCGCTCAGCCGCTGTCGGGATGTAGAGAGTTCCCCGTTAAGCTGGGTTGGGACGGTCAACAATTTATTATCTATCCCTACCATGGCAGATTTAATTAAGATTGCTGAAGAAGCATTTGCTACGGGCAAGTCCTTCCCTAAATTCAAGGCAGGCGACACCATCACCGTAGCATACAAAATCGTCGAGGGCAACAAGGAACGCCTTCAGCTCTATCGCGGTGTCGTAATCAAGATCAACGGCCACCAAGACAAGAAGCGTTTCACTGTCCGTAAGATGTCAGGCACTGTGGGCGTTGAGCGTATCTTCCCCATCGAGTCGCCTAACATTGAGAGCATCGAAGTGAACAAGGTTGGTAAGGTGCGCCGCGCCAAGCTCTACTACCTTCGCAAGCTCACCGGTAAGAAGGCACGCATCAAAGAAAAGCGTCAGGCTGTCAAGGCTGCTAACTAAGTCGCCGGCCGCTGCCCACATAAGAAGAGACTTTCCCCGACCACCTCGGAAAGTCTCTTCTTGTGCTTTTACCCATAGACGCCCTACCCTAAACCTCATCAGCCACCCCATGATAGGCATCGTATTTCCCTCACCCATCTTCGGCCCCGTGCAGAGCCGCAGACTGGGCCTCTCGTTAGGCATCAACCTCATGCCCGCCGATGGCAAAATCTGCACCTTCGACTGCATCTATTGCGAGTGCGGCTTCAACGCCACCCACCGCCCCTCCACACAGCGCCCCACCCGGCAGGAAGTGGCCCGGGCCCTCGAACAAAAACTCCAACAGATGGACAGTGAAGGACGCCTGCCCGACGTGCTCACCTTCGCCGGCAACGGCGAACCGACTGCCCACCCCGACTTCCCCGCCATCATCGACGACACACTCAGCCTGCGCGACCGCTACTGCCCAAAGGCCAAGGTCTCCGTGCTGAGCAATGCCACCCGCCTCCACATAGGCGAAGTGCACGCCGCCCTCATGAAGGTGGATAACAACATACAGAAACTCGACACCGTAAGCCCCGACTACATCACGCAGCTCGACCGCCCCGTAGGCCACTACGACGTGCGCGAAGTAATCAGCGCCCTCGAAGTGTTTGGCGGCAAGGTCATCATTCAGACCATGTTTCTCAAAGGGACGAGCCAAGGCCACGACATGGACAACACCACCGACGCCTACGTGAAGCCCTGGATAGAAACCCTCCGCCGCATCCGCCCACAAAAGGTCATGATTTACACCATCGAACGACCCACCCCCGACACCACGCTCGAGAAGGCCGAACCCGCCGAGCTGGACCGCATAGCTAGCCTCGTCAGGGAAGCCGGCATCGAAGCCGAGGTGGCTTATTGAAAGCCCCACCGACAAACAGCCCCGCCGCACCGATACACCACCGCACCGCACCCGCACGGCAGCACGCCGCACCGCGACAAGGCCGCGCCGCATTCCCCCCTTATATATATTATAGGTATACCTCATGCCAAGCACCCACCGCCTCCTGCCCACCTTCTTCGCCAATCCGCCCCTGCACGGCCGCGTCATCGTGGCCCTGAGTGGCGGCGCCGACTCGGTGGCCCTGCTCTGCGCCCTCAGGCAACGCGGCGACGAGGTGGTGGCGGCAGCCCACTGCAACTTCCATCTGCGCGGAACGGAAAGCGACCGCGACGAGGCTTTCGTCAAGGCCCTCTGCCGGAGAATGGACGTGGAGCTGCGCGTATGCCACTTCGACACCGCCGCCGTGGCAGCCACCACCGGCGAGAGTATAGAAATGGCAGCCCGACGGCTGCGCTATGAGTGGTTTGACAAGCTGCGCAACGAGCTGGCTGCCGACTATGTGGCCGTGGCCCATCATCAAGGCGACAATGCCGAGACCCTCCTGCTCAATCTACTGCGCGGCAGCGGGCTCAAAGGGCTGTGCGGAATGGCCGACGAGCGCGAAGGCATTGTGCGACCGTTGCTGCAATGCAGCCGACGCGAGCTGACAGCATACCTCGCCGCCAAGGGAGAAGCCTATGTGACGGACAGCACCAACGCAGACACCGCCTATCGACGCAACTACCTGCGCCATCGAGTGCTGCCCCTCCTGGCCGAAGCCAACCCCGACATCGTGCACACCTTACACGCCACCGCCCAACGGCTGCGCAGCCAAGAGGCCATCTACAGGTATGGCCTCGACAGGCTACTGGCTCGCCACGTGGTGAAGCTGGCCGACCGCAGCCGCTTCAGCCTTGAAGGCCTGGCCGAGGATCCTTCGCCGCAGACGCTGCTCTATGAGTTTCTCGCGCCCTACGGGTTCGGAGCCGACGTGGCCGCATCACTTTTCACCGACAGAGTAGGAGCATGGTACGCCGCAAAGGACTATCTTTGCACGCGTACTCACAGCGCCATCGAAGTAGCACCCCACCCGCCCCACCTTGCGTCCGTGGCCTTGCCTTGGCCGCAGGGAGAGTTGTCACTGCCCGACGGACGCAGCCTGAAGTGCACCCTCCTGAGCCGTGAACAGTTAGACGCCATCCCGCGCGACCGATATGAAGTGGCGCTCGACTGCGCAGCCCTCCACGGCCCCCTCGTGGTGCGCAGCGCAGAGGCGTCAGACCGCTTCACCCCCTTCGGCATGAAGGGCAGCAAGCTTGTGAGCGACTACCTGACCGACCGCCACCGCTCGCGCATAGACAAGCTGAAAGCGCTCGTAGTGGAAGACCGGCAGGGCATAGTCTGGCTCGCGGGAGAGACCATCGACGAGCGGGCGGCCATCACCCCGACCACACGGCAGGTGGTGCGGCTCACGCTGACCTTGCCCTCCGGCGTCGCCGACAGCCATCCCGCCCCCTCCGCGGGCTAAGCTGCACGTCCTCCCCACATTCGCCTATCCCTTATCCCGTTTACCATGCGCAACTTCCTCCTTCTACTGACCCTCATCCAGCTCTCCCTCTTAGCCTACGGCTGTGGCGAAGACCGCAGCGGCGAGCAACCTTTTGCCCCCACCCTCGGAGAGAGCAGCTGCGTAGTCGACGGCGACAGCGCCTTCCTCACAGGCACAGTGACAGCCTCGCCCAACTCCTCGTTGAGGGAGTGCGGATTTCAATACGGCAACGACACACTGAGCGCCCGCTGCGTAGCCCCGGAGCCACTGCCTGAATTTACAGCTGTGACCGACTCATTAGGTGCCGGCGACTATTACGCCGTGCCTTATGCCCGCAACGGCATGGGCACAAGCTATGGCGACACACTCTACTTCGTCATCGAGTAGACACAGAGCCTTTCCCCTCCCACTCCACACCTCAGACACATCACGACACGCCCACAACCAATGACGCCCATGCTTCAGCTCCCGGAGCCGAACCATGGGCGTCATTCTATAACGAATAAAAAGAAAAGGGCAACTGGTGGACAACGACCGACAAAGGGTTGAGACACATCGTCAAAGGACTGAGACACACCGTCAAGGGGCTGAGACACATCGTCAAAGGGCTGAGACACATCGTCAAGGGGCTGAGACACACCGACAAAGGGTTGAGACACATCGTCAAAGGGCGGAGACACACCGCCAAAGGGTTGAGACACACCGTCAAAGGGCGGAGACACATCGTCAAAGGGCGGAGCGCAATTTTCAAGGGGCGGAGGTGGTCGAAACAGGGGCAAAAACTTCACGCCCCTGGGCTCAGTCTTTGTCAGCAGCCAGCAGCAGGGCCTGAAGCAGCCTGGACTTGCGCAGCGCATAGACCAAGCAAAGCAGGGAAGCCACGCGCCAGCCACCACCTATCTCATAAGGAAACAGCAAAGGCATGCACGAGAGCTGGGCCAGCGTAAGAAAGACAGCCTGACGCGCTGAGAAATGCACATCTAATATGGCGGAGTAGAAGGATGCCGCGGCCGACGCAGCAGAGGTGGCCGCAAAGCGGCGCACTACCTTCGAGGGAGACAGCAACACCTCGCCCATCAAGGCACATACGGTGCTACAAACACGGGCCACGGTCGCGCTGAACGACAGAGGGCGAAAGATGGTGGCAGCAGCCGCTGCGGAAACACGGAGAGTACGTTCGTTCTTCATCATAAGGCAGAAAGTGTGAGGCGAAGGGGAGGGAGGGCCTTCTGCCTACCATGGCCGCGATGGGCCAAGGCTTGGCAGGGCGTCTAACCTGCTGCCCCTCGTGATTGATTTCTGCCGCAAAGGAACGGGGATATTGTGACACTCACTGTCACTCACCAAATTTCTGTGTTAAAAGTGCAGCCTTTTCTTTGAGATACTTGACGAAATCAGGGCTCTTCTTAATCTGGATGTCGTCAATAAGCCCCATGACAAAGCGCCCTATGCCCTTGTAGCTGCACACTTCGACCTCGAGACGGTAACGCCCGTCGGTCATCGGCTGAAGGTAGCGCTCGGCATCAGGATACTCCTCCAGCAGGAGATTCATGCTGAGATGCCCCAGCTGGAGGGTCACAGGGTAACGCTCCTCACCGCTGAAGTGAAAGAGGTCAGTATAATAAGGTTTATGCTTATCTTTGTGGCTCCACAGCAAGTCAAGTAGCTCGACGCTCTTGCAACGGCTGAGCTTGAAGGTCTTGTTCTCGCCCGTGACCAACTCATAGCAGCGCACCTCGGAGTTCTCGCTGCAGAAGATGTAGGGTTCGACGATGCGGTTCTTTACCACTCCACTCGACGGGGAGTCATAGTCGCGCAACAGGACTACCCGCTCTTCTTTGATGGCACGGAACAGCTGGCTGACATTATGGGCCACGGTATTGTCAATGCCATGGCGCTCGAGCACATCAGTATCGTAGAGGGCGGCGAACTTCTCGCGCAGCGCCCTGACCTGGGGAGAGTTACTATAAACAGCGTTCAGCAGCTGGCTAATCACCACGGCCTCATCCTCGCTAAACTGTATGCCATCGACGAGCTCACGCAAGAACGGAGAGCGATGGTCTATGTGATAGCGTGTCCCTTCCTTCTTGACGATGAAGCCCATTGCACGCATCGCGTCAAGGTATCTATAAATGGAGCGGCGGTTCATGCCAAGTTGCTCACCTATCTCTTCGATGGTGAGACGCCTATTTTGAGTAAGAAGAATAAGCAAACGAAGTTGCCGACCGAATTTGTCTAATTCCATTGTCGTGTATGATAATCAGAAACCGCAGATGATTTACAGCGCGAAAGTACAAAAGATTTGTTGAAGAGTTAGCAAATTCAGCGCCCCAATATATTAAATAACGCAAATTAGGTAAGATATTCCTCTTTGACGTATGGATTTGGCCTGTAGTACCACTACATTTGGTGCACAAATAGCAGAAAACCTACATGGATTACAAAAATCAAGCATAAGTGGCACAGAGGGGGTTCTAAAAGCGAAACAGTCGCCTCACCAAGGGCTGCCGAACAAGGTGCAAGCCTCTGGCCCGGTGCTTGCCAGCAGCACACACCTTGCGCAAGAGACTGACAAATACTGACAATCTTTTTACGAGTCGCTGCGAGCCTCCTCCTCTGTCTTATACGGCATGGCATTTTTCGGCCGCTCCGCGCAACTGTCTCTGCCCGCCGTCGCCTCATTCTCACACCCTTTAATCCTATGATACAAAGCCTCTTCACCCTGTCTGCGAACAGTCGCCGTTTTTACCTCCCCATCTTCCTTGCGTGGACCTTCCTTGCCGGTCTGCCGCTATCTGCACAGCGCTACGAGCAGCTGTGGCAGCAGGTGGAGGCGGCAGCTCGCAAGGATCTCCCGGCTACTGCCCTCACCCACTTAGACGCCATTCGTCAGAAGGCCACGGCGGAGCACAACGCAGCCCAACTGCTGCGTGCCTCCCTGCTTACTGCCATCCATCGCTACGACATATCGCCCGACTCGCTGAAGCCGTGGACCGAGGCCATGGAGCAAATGGGGCATGACGAACAACGACCCACGGAGCACGCCCTGTGGCAGGCGGCCCTTGCCTTGCATCAGGCGGCGGTGGCGCGGGCTTGCGGCTGGCCGGCCGATACAGCCACTCTCGGCATGGCCAAGCGGCGCATGAAGGCTGTACTGGCCGCTGACAGTCTCTTGGCTTCGGCTCGTTACACCGACTATCTGCCGCTCTTCACCAAGGGGGCGCAGAGTAGCTGGTATGCGGACGACCTTCTGCATGTGGTATATGGTGCTGCCTGCAGCCATGACCTGCTCACTCCCGACGAGCAGCGTGCCTTCCTCGGCCGTTACAGTGCCCTCTACCGCCGTATGCACCGCCGCGAAGCTGCCTTGCTGTGTACGCTCGACAGCATCCGAGCCTCCCTCAGCTCCTTCCGCGTGAGCGGCCGTGTAGACCACACGCATATATATAAGGAGTACGTGCGTCTGCTCACCGCTTATGCCGACAGCCCGCTGCTCCACCGCGTCTACGAGGCCCTCACCCGCCTGCAGCCCCACTATGAGGCCGACAGTCCCTTGGCCGCCCACAACGACAGCCTGCTCTTAGCCTCAGCTCGCGAGGGCATCGCCGTCTGTCGCGACAAGGAGGCCACGGCTGCCCTGCGCCACTTTGTCAGCAGCATGGAGCAGCCCGCCGCCCAACTGCTCCAACTGCCCACCACGGCCTTTCCCGGGCAGAGCGTCTCGCTGTCTGTCCGTACGCGCCACCTGCGGCAGTTGACGCTCCGCCTCACGCCCCTCTTCCCGTCGCAGCTGAGTTATCTCCAATTCGTGGCCGCTCTTAATGGCGACGAGCAGAAGGCGCTTCACCGTCTGGCCGGCAAGGCCCGCAAGCAGGCTGTCGGCGTTCCCGTCGCACTTCCCGACACGGCGGCCTGGCTATGGAGTGAGCAGACCGTATCGCTCACCCTGCCTCAGCCGGCGGGTGTCTACTTCGTCCAACTTTGGGCGGAGGGCAAGGCTGTCGACGGCGCTGTGGTCAGTGTCAGCAGCGTCCGCCCTATGCTTTTCAGTCTGGCCAACGGGCTTCAGCGTCTCTCCCTTGTCGACGGCCGCACCGGCCTGGCTCTCCCTCATGCCAAGGTGACAGCTTACGACCGCGACGCCCGGGGCAAGCTCCACCGGCAGGCAGTTTATGAAACCGACGCTGAGGGCCTTCTCTTCCTCACCGCCGACAAGGCTACGACCGGCCGCATCTACCTGCCCGAGGCTGCCGTCAGCTCGTCTCCGGCTGGCATATCGGCCGCCACGGCCATCGACGGTGCTGCCCCGTCCTTTACGTTAGACTACTATCGCACCTATGGCTATCACCCCCGCACCGTGTCTTACACCGAGGCCAAGCTGTTCACTGACCGCGCCATCTATCGCCCGGGCCAGACTGTGCAGTTCTGTGGGGTGGTGTATAGTCGTAGCGCCGACGACTTCGCCTGCACGGCCGGCCTGACCGCCACTGTCGAACTGCTCGACGCCAATCGCAAGGTCATTGCCACCCTTCGGCCCACGGCCGACGACTATGGCAGCTTCTCGGGCAGCTTCGTCCTGCCCAAGCCCTGCCTGAAAGGGCAGTTCACCCTGCGTGCCCTGGTGGCAGGCAGCCAGACGCAGATGAGCTTCCGCGTGGAAGACTATCAGCGCCCCTTCTTCCGTGTAGAGACGCAGCCGCTCAGCGTGGCCTACAGCCTTGGCGACACGGTGCAGGTACAAGGCCGCGCCCTTACCTACAGCGGGCTGCCGGTGGCCGGGGGACGCGTCACGTTCCGCGTGAGCCGCACCTCGTGGTGGCGGTGGGGCGGTGTGGCTGACATGCAGCAAGGCGAAGCCGTGACCGACGCCGACGGCGCCTTCTGCCTTCCCGTCGTCCTGGGCCGTACCGACACTGACGCCTTCCGCCCTGCCGTGAGCCGCTACATCTATCAGGTGAGCTATACCGTGACTGCTCCTTCCGGCGAGACCGTAGAGGGAACACATTCCCTGCCGCTCTACGACGAGGGCGAACGTCTCAGCCTCGAGGCCCCTGCCCTCATCTGTCGCGAGGCCCTGCCTGCTTTCTGCGCCCGGCGTCTCAATGCCTCTGAGCAGGAACTCTCCTCGGCCGCCACCTGGCGCCTCTTCCGCGCCCCGCTTTCGGGCCGGAGCGGTGATGTGGCCACCCTTTCCTCAGAGGTGGCTCGCGACACGCTGACCACGGGCCGACCCTTCCGCCTGCCTGTCCTGGCCGGCTTGCCCTCGGGACGTTATGTCCTCACCGTCGCCACGGCCGACGGCGCTCTGTCTGACACCGCGACCATAGCCCTCTTCTCGCTCTCCGACCACAGACCGCCCTCGGCCGAGCGTCCGCTCTTTGTCTACCATGCGCCCTCTGAGGTTGCCGACGGTGTGCTCTTGGTGGGCACGCCCGAGACCGACGCCGTGCTCTACTACGACTTGCTCGTGGGCGACAGCCTGGTCGAGAGCCGCCGCATGACCCTGTCCGACTCCCTCGTGCGCTTCTCCCTGCCCTACCGCGAGAGCTACGGCGAAGGGGCTCACGCCTACTTTGCCCTCATGCGCCAGGGCACGCTCCACGTCGACGACTTCCGCATAGAGAGGCCCGCGCCGCAGAAGTCCCTCTGCCTGCGCTGGACGTCGTTCCGCTCTCGCCTTGTGCCCGGCAGCGACGAGGAGTGGAAGCTCTCTGTCAGACGGCCCGACGGCCGGCCCGTGGCGGCGGCCGTGATGGCACGCATGTACGATGCTTCGCTCGATGCCTTCACGCAGCGGCCCTGGCAGTTAGACCATCTCCGGTTCTACCGCTACCTTCCCTCGGCCTCTTGGCAAGATGGCAGCTACGCCTACCACGGTTTCGCCTCTCTCTACTGGGCACAGCCGCTGCCCTTCATCCGTGAGACGGAGTGGCAGATGGCTTCATTCGACGACGCGCTCTTTGCGCTGAGCGACCGCATGGCTTCCACCTACTACGCTAAGGGTGGCGGTCGCTTCCGCCTCACTTCCAACGAGGCTGCCCCCACGGCCGTCAAGACGCGCGCCGCCGACCTGAGCGTTCCCCTTGCTCCTGCCTCGAAGCGCGCCGCCCTCGCCGCGGCCAACCACCTTGACGCAGCTCCGTCTGAAGAGGCCGACGCCGGCGCCGGAGCTTCCACCGCCGATGACGATGGCGGCGCACTGCGCACCGACTTTGCCGAGACAGCCTTCTTCCTGCCTCGTCTGCGCACCGATAGTGTGGGCGAAGTCTCCCTGGCTTTCCGTCTGCCCGAAACAGTCACTGCCTGGCACATCGACGCCTTGGCCTTCACCTGCCAAATGGACTACGGGCGCACCGACACCATGGCCGTGGCCCGCAAAGCCTTTATGGCCGAAGTCTCCCTGCCGCCCTTCGCACGTCGCGGCGACTGCCTTGTCCTGCCGGTGCGTCTCACCAATCTCACCGCCGGCCGCCAGCGGGGAGAGGTCACGCTCTGCCTCAGCGACGCCCTTAGCGGTCGCACGCTACGGCGGCTGCGACTGCCCTTCGACCTATCCCCTGACAGCGCCCTCACTCTCAGTTTCCGGCCGGAGGCGCTCACGTTTGAGAGCGACCTGCTCGTCTGCCGCGTCATGGCTTCGACGCCCTCCTTCGCCGACGGCGAAGAGCGCTACCTGCCCTTGCTCTCTGATGCGGAGGTAGTCACGCGCAGCCTGCCCCTCACCCTGACGGAGGCCGGCCTCACGCGCCACCGCTTAGACGCGCTCTTCCGCGGAGCGCAAGGCTCGCAGCACAGCCTCACCATAGAGACCGTGGCCCGTCCCATATGGTCGGCCATCGCCGCCCTGCCCTCTCTCCATCACTATGCCGGCGGCCGGCGGGCCGACGACTATGCCGTGCGCTACTACACGCTGGCTCTGTCGCAGCATCTGGTCCGGCGTTATCCGGCCATCCGTCAGGCGGCTGAGGCATCGCCCGACGAGCAGGCGGCCATGGCGGCCCTGCGCAGGGCGGAGGGGGCTACGCTCACACCCTGGCTGCGGCAGTTGGAGGGGGAGGCTTCGCGGACCGCCGACCTCCGTCTGCTCTTCGACACCGACCTTGCTGCCGCCCATCGCGCCACTGCGCTCGAGGGTCTGAAGGCGCTCCAACGCAGCGACGGCGGTTTTAGCTGGTATCGCAGCATGCCTTCTTCGCCCTACATCACGGCGCAGGTGGTCCTGCTGCTCTGC
Organism: uncultured Bacteroidales bacterium; assembly: GCA_945836755.1. Classification (GTDB taxonomy): domain Bacteria; phylum Bacteroidota; class Bacteroidia; order Bacteroidales; family Bacteroidaceae; genus Alloprevotella. The sequence goes on along the minus strand of CAMAMB010000036.1, from coordinate 2,600 downwards.
CGGGCTGCTGCCCTTGCCGGCGACCATGGCGCCGACGCTCTGCGCGACAAGGGCATGGTCTACCTCGACCACTACGCTGCGGAGAGGGTGGCCGAGATGAAGCGCACGCCGGGGGCGAAGGCTGCACCCCAAGTTCCCGACGCTTCCCTCACAACCTACCTCTACGCCCGCGCTCTCGCCGGACTGCCCGCCACCGCTGCCACACGTTATCTCACCGACCTCGCCCTGTCTCATGCCTCGTCTCTGCCCTTAGACCGCAAGGCTATGCTGGCCGCCACGCTCTCGCTCACAGGGCGCCGCCGCGAGGCCACCGTCCTGGCGGAGAGCCTGCTGCAACATACCGTGGCCACCCCTTCGCTGGGCCGCTACTTCGACGCCACGCAGGCGCCCCTGACGTCGCAGTCGTACCGCCTGCCTTCCCACTGCGCCACCATGGAGGCGCTCGCACTGACGGGCCATGCCGCGCCGTGCCGCGAAATGGCGCAGTGGCTCGTGCAGGCCAAGCGCACGCAGCTCTGGGGCAACGCGCAAGTCTCGGCCGAGGCTGTCTATGCCCTGCTCTCCTACGACGACAACGAGCCGGCCTTGGCGGCTGACACCACGACGGCCTCGCTGCACGTCAGTCTCTACCGCCGCGACCGCTCCCCGGCTGCCGCCAAGCCGGACACCTCGCTCCTGCCCCGCACCGTGGGTTACAGCCGCCTGACGCTGACCGGCGACGAGGCGCTTTGCCGGGAAATGCGCATCGACAAGCGTGACGAGGGTCTCTCGTTCGTCTCGGTCCACGCTTCGTGCTCCGCCCCGCTATCGGCCATCGGCTCCGAGGGGCAGGGGCTTGGCCTGACGCGCCGTGTCGAGGTGATGCGTGAGGGCCGATGGCTGACGGTCGACGCGGCCATGCAGCCGACGCTCCGCCTCGGCGACCGCCTGCGCATGGTCTACACGTTGCGAGCCGAGCGCGACTATGACTTTGTCCACTTGGAGAGTGCGCGGCCGGCCTGTCTGCGTCCGGTGGAGAGCTTGAGCCGTTACGCCTGCTTCGGTCTGCTCTCTGTCTACTGCGCTGCCGCCGACGCTGCCACCGACTTCTACATCGAACACCTGCCCAAGGGTTCGCACACGCTCACGGAGGAGTTTTTCGTGACCCGCAGCGGCACTTACCTCAGCGGCCTCGCCCGCCTCACCTGTGTCTATGCCGACGAGTTCCGCGCCCTTGCCCCGACCTTCAGTCTGCGCGTGCCCTGATTCCGGCGGGGCTGTCTTCCGCGCAGGTTAAGCGGGGCTGACGGCCCTGCATACGCGCTTTTATAGTACCTTTGCCGCATGGAATACCTCGAATTTACCTTTACCGTCACGCCACAGAGCGATGTGGCCGACGACGTGCTGAGTGCCGTACTGGCTGAGATAGGCTTCGACAGCTTTGTACGTACTGACGAGCTGGACCGCGCCGCCCTGCCTCACTCGTCCAACCCCGAAGAGCCGCAGTGGGAGCAACCGGCTGCACAGGGCGAGTATAAGGCATACATTCTCAAGAGCCTCTACTCGCAGGAGGCCCTCAGTGCCGCCCTCGCCGACTTTCCCCTGCCCGACGTGGAGATAAGCTACTCGCAGCAGGAAGCTGAAGACAAAAATTGGAACGAGGAGTGGGAGAAGCACTACTTCAAGCCCTTGGTCGTCGACGGCCGCTGCGTCATCTCGAGCACCTTCCACAAAGACGTGCCCGAGGCGGAGTATAAAATCCTTATCAACCCGCAGATGTCGTTTGGCACGGGCCACCACGCCACCACCTCGCAGATGATTTCGCGCTTGCTCACCGACTCGCCGGAAGGCAAGGAGGTGCTCGACATGGGGTGCGGCACAGGCATCCTTGCCATCCTGGCCCGCCAGCGCGGTGCCCGCCACTGCGTGGCCATAGACATCGACGAGTGGTGTCGGCGCAACGCGGAAGAGAACATCGCGCTGAATGGCGTCGACGCCATCGACGTCTACCTGGGCGACGCTTCGCTGCTGCCACAGGTGGGCCCCTTCGACCTTGTCATCGCCAACATCAACTTGGGCATCCTGCTGCGCGACCTGCCGCTCTACGTGGCGCGCATGAAGAAGGGGGCCGTCATCTACATGAGCGGCTTCTACGACACCGACGTGCCGCAACTCGTGGCCCGCGCCGAAGCCTGCGGCCTCACACTCTGCGACACCAAGACTCTCGACAGCTGGGCCTGCCTCAAGCTGCGTCTGCCCGAATAGCTTCGTCACTCCCGCCGGTCGCCGTGCGGCCTGCCGAACATACGGAGCGTTGCCTCCCCCGCCGCGTCCGTCGTGCTTCCATCCGCGCACGACGGACGCGCTGCGTATAGCCACCCGCTCACTAACAACACCGACTTGCCGGCACGAGGCAGAGACGCCGTCGCACCTACATGTACATGCAGGAAAAACTACATGTACATCTAGAAAAAACTACATGTACATCTAGAAAAAACTACATGTACATCCAGGAAAAACTACATGTACATCTAGAAAAAACTACATGTACATCTAGAAAAAACTACATGTACATCTAGGAAAAACTACATGTACATCTAGGAAAAACTACATGTACATCT
>CAMAMB010000035.1 GCA_945836755.1 uncultured Bacteroidales bacterium | reverse complement strand
CAGAGCGTCTGCCTTACAAGCAGAGGGTCGGCGGTTCGAATCCGTCAGTGCCCACCCATCATACAGACAATTGAAGGTGCCACGCGCGAACTTTTAGTTTGTTGCGGGCACTTTTTCATTGATGCCCCACCCCATTGAGGCATTATACGGATAGGTTTTTGTAATTTTGCCCCCACTTATGGTCAGTCGGGCGTCCTGTCGCGTGTCTTCAGAGCGAGGCATGAGGAAAGTCCGGGCAGCACATGGCATTCCGCTTTCTAACAGGAAGTAGCCCGCGAGGGTTAGTCAGTGTAGAAGAAAACAACCGCCCCCTTCACCACGTGACAGGGAGCAAGGGTGAGAAGGTGGGGTAAGAGCCCACCAGCCGTACGGCGACGTGCGGGCTGTACACACCGGAAGCTGAAAGTTCATGTATACCAGCGTCAGAAGCCTTGAGCTTCTGAGGAGGGCGGCCAGTCCGAGCGCCATCAATGACGGCGCACGTTGGAGGGTAGAACGAGCAGATAAATGACAGGAACGCGGCTCTGCCGCCACACAGAACCCGGCTTATAGCCCGGCTGACCTTTTTTGATTTCACCTACCAGACCGCCGTCCCATGGCACTTAGCCCTACCCGTAACGCCTTGAGGCAGACTGGATTGTCACATAGAAACTTCTACATCCATGGCACACCAACTACCCGAGAATGCCCTGCGCGAGCTGAGGCACGATGAAGAATACACCCCGCTGTTGAGTCCCACGAAGCAGTATCGCGAGGTTACCCCGTGGTCAGTGGGCTGGGGTCTCTTCATGGCCGTCATTTTCTCGGCCGCCACAGCCTATCTTGGCCTCAAGGTGGGCCAGGTGTTTGAGGCTGCCATCCCCATCACCATCATCGCCGTGGGCCTGACAAGTGCCACAGGACGCAAGAATGCCTTGGGCGAGAACGTCATCATACAGAGCATCGGCGCCTGCTCGGGCATGATCGTAGCCGGAGCCATCTTCACCCTGCCCGCCCTCTATATATTAAAGCACAGCCACCCCGAACTGGCAGTGAACTTCATGGAGGTCTTCCTGTCGTCGCTGCTGGGCGGCATATTAGGCATTCTCTTCCTCATACCCTTCCGTCGCCATTTTGTCAAAGACATGCACGGCAAGTACCCCTTCCCTGAAGCCACGGCCTCAACGCAGGTACTGCTCTCCGGGGAAGAGAGCGGAGGCCAGGCCAAGCCTCTCATGATGGCCGGCGCCATAGGAGGACTGTACGACTTCCTCGTAGCCTCCACCGGACTATGGACCGAAAACTTCACCTCACGGGTGACAGACTTCGGGACTACCGTGGCCGAGAAGGCCAAGCTGCTGTTTAGCTGCAACGTAGGGGCCGCCCTTTTAGGCATGGGCTACATCGTGGGCCTGCGCTACGCCTGCATCATCTGTGCGGGCAGCGCGCTGGTGTGGTGGATTATCGTGCCCCTTCTGGCCCTCATCTTCCCCGACCTCAACATAGCGCCGGTAGGACAGGAAGCCTTACGCGCAGCCGATGCCAGCCCCGAGGCCCTCTTCGGATACGCCAAAAGCATAGGCATCGGCGGCATCGCCGTGGCCGGAATTCTGGGAGTGTGGAAGAGCCGCAGCGTCATCCTTCAGGCCTTCACCTTGCTGAAGACCGTAGCCGGACGTGGAACGGCAGGCAGCGAGGCCGTTGCGCGTACCGACCGCGACATCCCCGTGAAAATCATTGCATTCGGTTCGCTACTGACCATCCTTCTGACAGGTCTGTTCTTCTACTTTGACGTCATGCAGGGCAACCTGCTCTTCACCATTGTGGGCATTCTGATAGTGGCTTTCATCTCCTTCTTGTTTACCACGGTAGCGGCCAACGCCATAGCCATCGTAGGCTCAAACCCCGTGAGCGGCATGACGCTGATGACGCTCATTCTCTCTTCCATCATCATGGTGCTGGTAGGGCTTAAAGGCACAGGCGGCATGGTGGCAGCCCTCATCATGGGCGGCGTAGTCTGCACCGCCTTGGCTTCAGCGGGCGCTTTCGTCACCGACCTAAAGATAGGCTACTGGATAGGCAGCACGCCCCGCTTCCAGCAGACTTGCAAGTTCTTAGGCATCCTCGTAAGCGCCGCCACAGTGGGCGGTGTAATCATGATGCTCGACAAGACCTACGGCTTCACGCCCGACAACTCCGACGTAATGGCCGCGCCCCAGGCCCGTGCCATGGCGGCAGTCATCGAGCCGCTCATGTCGGGCGGCGGCGCCCCTTGGCTGCTCTACGGCATAGGCGGTCTGATAGCCTTGGCCCTCGACTTTTGTGGCATCTCGGCCTTGGCCTTTGCCTTGGGCATGTTCATTCCACTCCAGCTGAACCTTCCCCTCCTCGTGGGCGGTGCCGTCAACTGGTATGTAAACAGCCGCAGAAGCAGCAGCAAGGAAGAAAAAGAGCAACGCAACTCCCGCGGCATACTCTTAGCCTCCGGCCTCATTGCCGGTGGTGCCCTCACAGGCGTGCTCAGCGCCGGCCACCAGTTCTTTGGCATAAACCTTTACCTTACCGGTTGGGGCGGAAGCGGTTATGCCGAGTGGCTTTCACTGCTCTGCTACGCGCTCCTTATAGTCTGGCTCGTCAAGGCCACGTTGGGAGAAAAACACAAAGGTTAATTGGCTGACTGAAAATAATATCGTATCTTTGCACCCGCTGCTACGAGATAGCAGCCATCCTTGAAGTCTGAGCCTCGGCCGGCCGCCATCTACGGACAAGCCATCAACAGACGACGAGGACCAAAAATTCAAACCTCATCTTATTTTTTATTTAAATGGCAACTAAAATCAGATTACAGCGTCACGGCCGCAAGGGCTATGCCTTCTACAGCATCGTCATCGCCGACGCAAGAGCACCACGCGATGGTAAGTTTACTGAAAAGATTGGCACCTACAACCCCAACACCAATCCCGCCACAGTAGATTTGAATTTTGACCGCGCACTTTACTGGGTAGAGACCGGCGCACAGCCCACCGACACCGTACGCAACATCCTCTCTCGCGAGGGCGTCATGCTGATGAAGCACCTGCGCGGCGGCGTCAAGAAGGGCGCTTTCGACGAAGCAGCTGCTAACGCCAAGTTCGACGCTTGGAAGCAGGCACAAGAGCAGAAGAAGTCTTCTGCCATTGCCAAGAACGCCGCAGCAAAAGAGGCTGTCTACAAGGCTCGCCTTGAAAATGAGAAGAAAGTCAATGAGAAGATTGCAGAGCGCGTAGCCGAGAAGAAGGCTGCTGCCGCTGCCGCCGCTGCTGAAGCCGCCGCTCAGGCCACTGAGACTGAAGCCGCTGAAGCTGAAGCTCCCGCCGAAGCATAAGCCAATCGTTCTCACACAGTCACCCGGGGCACAGGCATGCGACATCATGTTGCGCCCATCCCTCGGAGGCCACCATACGAAAGCCGCGAACAACGTTCAGTTGTTTCGCGGCTTTCGCATATACGGGCAGCGAGGTCGACGGAAGCACACAGACCTACCAGGCAGCACTCTGACACGCTGGAAATAGCACACTGACCTGTCCGGCTGCGGTCTACGGTAGCCTCAACGGCTTCCACGCCACATCCCACTGCTCACACACAAGGCCCGTAACCACTCCGTATCACAGAAAACGGGGTAGTTGCGGGTCTTGCCGCTATTTCTAAGCCAGGCGGTCAGTCTTCCTGCCATATCCGCCAGGCCGCCTCGGCCTGGAGATGCAGCATGTCGAGACCATTCTTCACCACAGCGCCATGCGCAGCGCCGAGCGCCATGAAGCGAGTGGTGAGCGGATTATATACAAGGTCGTAGAGAATATGCCGATGCGTCAAAGCTGCGTATGGGATGGCCGGCGCCTCGTCTACATGGGGGTACATACCCACAGGACTACAATTCACCACGAGCAGGTGCTCCGCCATGATTTCTGGCGACAGTTCTTCATATCTCAGACGCCCTTCTCCCCCACCCCGGCTCACATAAGTGGTCGGTATGCCGAGCTGGCTGAGGGCATAGACCACGGCCTTTGAGGCGCCGCCCGTTCCTAACACCAGCGCACGGTATGCCACGTCCGGACTGAGCAGGGGACGCAGACTGTCACGGAAGCCTATGAAGTCGGAGTTGTAGCCGATGAAGCGGCGATGCCCCTCGCTGTCGTCCACCACCTTCACCACATTGACGGCACCTATGGCCTTCGCATCGTCAGACAGCGCGCTGAGATGGGGAATGATGGCCTGCTTGTGGGGGATGGTCACATTGAAGCCTTTCAGTACACGCTGGCTGCGAAGAAATGGCACGGCCTCGTCCATGCCGGCAAATTCAAAGTTCTCATAACGGGCATCAATCTGCTCAGAAGCAAATTTCTTGGCAAAGTAAGAGGCCGAGAAACTATGCCCAAGGGGGTAGCCCAGCAGTCCATAGAGTGTCATATAACGGGGAGAGATTAGGGTGAAGCGGAGAAGGCAGGTGGGAGTATCCTGAAGGGCTTTACTCTTCTGAGAAGTCCTTCAGCACCTGTCTATAAGCAGCCAGCAGCCGCGTGCGTGACACGAAGCCCACATAGTTGCCCTCCGGCGTAAGCACAGCCAGTGTGCCGGAGTCTGTGTGGGCAAATTTGTCCATCACCGTAGCCATGCTGTCGTCTGTGCGCAGCACCATGGCCGGCCGCGACATCAGCTGCTCGGCCTTATACATATGGTAGAGCTCGCTGCGAAAGACTATCTTACGAATAGAATTAAGGTTGATGACGCCCAGCATACCGCCCTTCATGTCGACCACGGCAAAGTGGAGGGCTTTAGAGGTGGAGACGCTCTGCACCACCTGCCCGAGATACATCTCCGGCGTGAGCTTGGGGCGCTCCTTATCTATAATGGAGTCCAGCGTCATGAGCGTAAGCACCGAACGGTCTTTGTGGTGGGTCAGCAGCTCGCCCTTGCGGGCCAGACGCATGGCATAGATGCTGTGACGCTCGAAGGTGTGAATGGTCAGGTACGAACAGACCGACACTATCATCAGCGGTATAAAGAGGTCGTAGCCTCCCGTGAGTTCGGCTATGAGAAAGACGCCTGTAAGCGGGGCGTGAAACACGCCACTCATCACGCCGGCCATGCCGAGCAGGGCGTAGTTTGTGGTGGGCACCACCACATGCAGCACATCGTAGTTGTTCCACACTGTCGAGAACACGAAGCCGCACAGACAGCCTAAGAATAGGCTGGGGGCGAACGTACCGCCGCAGCCACCGCCGCCGTTGGTCGCTGTCGTGGCAAACACTTTGAGCAGAATGATGAGTCCGAGGAAGAGGAGCAGCGTATTCTCCCGCCCATAGAAGAGGGAGTTGTTCATCACGTCTGTGGCTGAACGGCTGTTGTCGAGCAGTAGCGATATGGTGTCATACCCTTCGCCGTAGAGCGGGGGGAAGAAATAGATAAGAGCAGCCAGCACCGCGCCACCGAGGGCGAGTTTTGTCAGCATATTGCCCAGGCGACCGAACACCTGCTCAAAGGAGTTCATGACCCGCGTAAAGTAGAGAGAGACAAAGCCGCAGCACACGCCCAGCAGCACAGCCGAGGGCACGCGCTCTATAGTGAAGGGGTCGAGCAGCTCGAAGTTGAACATCGGGTCGGTGCCCGTCAGGGCGTAGGTGATGCAGGTGGCCGTGAGGCAGCTTACGAGCAGGGGAAGGAGCGAGGCCATGGTAAGGTCCACCATGAGCACCTCGAGCGTAAACATGAGGCCGGCAATCGGGGCCTTGAAGATGCCTGCCACGGCGCCTGACGCACCGCAGCCTATGAGCAGCATCATGGTCTTGTGGTCAAGGCGGAACATGCGCCCCAGCGTGCTGCCGATGGCCGAACCGGTAAGGACGATAGGCGACTCGGCCCCCACAGAGCCGCCGAAGCCGATAGTCAGGGCCGAAGCCACTACGCTGCTCCAGCAGTTGTGCGAGCGAATGGCACCCTGCTTGCGCGAGAGGGCATAAAGTATCTTTGTCACGCCGTGACCTATGTCGTCGCGCACCACATACTTGATGAACACGGCCGTCAGGAGGATGCCGACCACGGGATAGAGCAGGAAGAGGGCATTGCCCGAGGTCACATCGAAGTGAGCGGTCAGCTGCGTGGAGATAAAGTGGATGAGCGTCTTGAGCACCTGCGCCGCCACCGCGGCACCTATGCCCACCAGCAGGCTGAGCAGGAAGATAAACTGCTTCTGGCTCAGATGCTTGGTCAAAAATACCGTGAGCTGCCGCATGATGCGGTTACCATGGGGGGATGACTGGTTCATGCTGTGTATATCTTGCTCTTGGGGTTCAGCGGAGGTTTTCGCGGTCTCCGTCGCGTGGCTGTCGGTCCGTCCGGGCCGCTACGCATTATGTATTGAGGGGGCACGCTTGCGTGGCTCAGCGTATCAGTTTCACCTCGCCGCCTTTGCCGAGTTTGACTATGCGTGAGGCCGGCGGGTTGTGCGTTTCGTCTCGTCTCGAGGTGCACACATAGTCCACTGCGTCCAGTATCTCGCTACTGATGTCGGCGAAGCAGCGAGGCGCCGGCTCTCCGCTGACGTTGGCCGAAGTAGAGACGAGCGGTCGCTTCACCCGCTGACAGAGCAGTCGGCTAAACTCCTCGCGGGTCACACGGATGGCCAGGCTGCCGTCCTCGGCCTTCAGATTGTCGGCCACCATTCGCGCCGTCTCGTAGATGATGGTCAGCGGCTCTGTACTCAGTTCGACCATGTCCCAGGCCACATTCGGCATGTCGGGCACCATGGCCGCCACCTTCGCCACCGAGTCCACGAGGGTGATGAGGGCTTTCGAGTCGGCCCGCCGCTTGATGTCGTAGACACGGCGCACGGCGTCGGCATTGGTGGCGTCACATCCTATGCCCCATATCGTGTCGGTGGGATAAAGTATGACGCCGCCCGCATTGACCACACGTACGGCTTCACGCAGGTCGTCGCGGTAGAGGGTCTCGCAGCCCTTGTGGGCCACGCCTCGCTCTCTCTCGGCCGGGTGTTCGAAGAGGGCGGCGTCCGCTGCCTCCCCATTACGGTGCGGAGCTGTCGTTCTCCGCCTTCGGGCATGTCGTTCCTGTTTCATTTCAGTGTCATATAGGCTTCGTCTTCACGCATGCGGCGGAGCCTTCAAGCGACGGCGAAATTACAAATAATACTTAATTAAAGGCCAACTTATGCTTCTATATCTCATAGATAGCCGTAACTTCGCCCGCAATAACCATGCTCTCCCATGACCTACCGACAGGAAAACATCAAGCCCTATGCCGGCCCGGGCAACAAGGCTGCCCAGGTCGAACGGATGTTCGACGGCATCGCCCGCACCTACGACTTACTCAACCATTGTCTGTCCTGGGGCATTGACAGAAGGTGGCGACGGGCGGCCATCAGCTATCTCAAGCCCTTTCCCCACAACCACATTCTCGACGTGGCTACCGGCACAGGCGACTTTGCCCTGCTGGCGGCCAAGATGCTCCGTCCCGAGAGGGTCTTGGGTATAGATCTCTCGGAAGGCATGATGGAAGTGGCACGCCGCAAGGTGGCCCGCGAGCAGCTGCAGGCCACCATTGACTTCGAGAAGCAGGACTGCCTCCATCTCCAGCTGCCTGACCACTCGTTCGACGCCGTCACCGTGGCCTACGGCATACGCAATTTCTCTGACCTTGACCGCGGGTTGCAGGAGATGCGTCGCGTGCTGCGTCCCGGTGGCAAGTTGGTCATCATCGAGCTGGCTGCTCCGCCCGCTTTCCCCATGAAGCAACTCTTCTGGCTCTATGCCCACTGCCTCATGCCGGCCCTCGGCTACCTCATCTCGCGCGACGCCAAAGCCTACACTTATCTGCCGGCCACCATGGAAGTCTTTCCGCAGGGCGAAGAGATGTCGCGCATTCTCGCCCGTGCCGGTTTCAAGAGCGTGAACTTCCGCCGCTTCACCTTCGGCCTGAGCACGCTCTACACGGCCGAGGCGTAAACTTCCTGCGGCCTTTCCCCCACCCTCTCACTCCGTTTCACCCTTCAGGTCGCCCCGAGTGGCCTCATCCTCCCGCTTATGACCAACAAATCTGACCTTCGTATTGTCTATATGGGCACACCCGACTTCGCCGTCGAGCCGCTTCGGCAGCTCGTGGAGCGTGGCTACCGCGTGGTAGCCGTAGTCACTATGCCCGACAAGCCCATCGGGCGCCACCAGAGTGTACTTTCAGCCTCACCGGTCAAGCAGTACGCCCTCTCCGTGGGTCTGCCAGTGCTCCAGCCTGACAAGCTGCGCGACCCTGCCTTCCTCGAAGAGCTACGGGCCTTCCACGCCGACCTCCAGATAGTGGTGGCTTTCCGCATGCTCCCCGAAGTGGTGTGGAACATGCCCCGCCTCGGCACCTTCAACCTCCATGCTGCCCTCCTCCCTCAGTACCGCGGCGCCGCGCCCATCAACTGGGCCATTATCAACGGCGAAGAAAAAACCGGCCTCACCACTTTCTTCCTCGACCACGACATTGATACGGGGCGCATCATCCTTCAAAAGGAAATACCCATCCTGCCCTCCGACAACGCCGAAGATGTGCACGACCGCCTCATGATGGCCGGGGGCGACTTCGTGGCTCAAACCGTCGACCTCATACTCCGCGGCGAAGCCGAGGCCGTGCCCCAGGAGCAGTTCATGCAGCCCGGCATCGTCCTCCATCACGCTCCGAAAATCTTCAAAGAGACTTGCCGCATCGACTGGACCATGCCGGCCCGTCGCATCTACAACTTTGTGCGCGGCCTCTCGCCTTACCCCGCGGCCCACACCGTCTTGCGCTGCGGGCTGAAGGACATACCGGTCAAGCTCTACACCACCCAACTGGAGGAAACCGCTCCCGCGGAACCTGCGGGCAGCGTACTGACCGACGGAAAGAGCTTCCTCAAAGTGGCCACGGAGGGTGGCTACATCCACCTCATCGAGCTGCAGCCTGCGGGTAAGAAGCGCATGCTGACGGCCGATTTCCTGCGTGGCTGCCATGCACAGACAGACTGGAGCCTTGCCGCTGAGTAGACTTCGACCCCGTTTACTCAGCCGGGCGTAGCTGCTAGTAGCTGCCATCGCTGCCTACAATGTTAGCCCGTCCTAATACCTCATCAGGCTATGCTTCGCGCTGAAGCATAGCCTGATTACTTCATTCCCCCGCATGGTTCTACAAGCTCGGCAAAGGGTCACTCCTTTTATTACATGTACATCCCGTTAAAACTACATGTACATGCAGGAAAAACTACATGTACATCCCGTTAAAACTACATGTACATGCAGGAAAAACTACATGTACATCCCGTTAAAACTACATGTACATGCAGGAAAAACTACATGTACATCCCGTTAAAACTACATGTACATCTAAGAAAAACCACAAGCTCACCCGCGAAAACTAATGCACAGAAACTCACACTGCCACACGTCTCGGAGCCGGTCATGACATTAGCCCCTCTGCGGAGATAGGCGCAAGATTTCGTCGCGCAGCTGGGCGGCAGTAATAAAATCAAGCTGGGCGGCAGCCTTCTTCATCTCGTCGGTCAGGCGGGCTATCTTCTCCTCCGTAGTCTCCGGCTTATTGGCGCCGTATGCAGCCACCTGATTATCAGCAGCCATAGACGCTTTTGCTGCCGGCGCTCCGTAGGTAACGCCCTGTTTCCTTCCATCGGCAGGCAGCGGGTTGCTCTGTTGCGAAACCGTCCGACGCGAAGTGGCTAACAAGCTGTCGTCAAGAGGCTTGACTATCTGTCTCGGCACAATATGGTGGGCCAGGTTATAAGCCATCTGCTTCTCCCTGCGCCGCTCCGTCTCGTCAATGGTCTGCTTCATGGAAGGCGTTATCTGCTTGGCATACATGATGACACGGCCTCTCACATTACGTGCCGCACGTCCCACCGTTTGTGTCAACGAACGCGCACTGCGCAGGAAACCCTCCTTGTCGGCATCGAGTATGGCCACCAACGCCACTTCAGGCAAATCGAGGCCCTCGCGCAGAAGGTTCACCCCCACGAGCACCTCATAGACGCCCTGGCGAAGGTCAGACATGATCTGCACACGGTCTAACGTGTCGACATCGCTATGTATGTAGGCCGTGCGCACCCCGTTCTGTTGCAGGTAATCGGTCAGCTCCTCCGCCATGCGCTTGGTGAGCGTAGTGACCAGCACACGCCCATCTGCCTGCTGCTCCTGCCTGATTTGTTCCATAAGGTGGTCCACCGGAAAATCCGTATCGTTCACCTCTATCGGCGGGTCGAGCAAGCCTGTGGGGCGCACCACCTGCTCGACAATGACTCCGTCACTCTCGGCAAGCTCATACTCTGCAGGCGTGGCACTGATATAGATCACCTGCTTGCACATGGCGTGAAACTCATCAAAGGTCAGCGGACGGTTGTCAAGGGCTGCGGGCAGGCGAAAACCGTAATTGACCAACGCCTCCTTACGCGAGCGGTCGCCCCCATACATGGCACGTATCTGAGGCACAGAGACATGGCTCTCGTCGACCACCAGCAAGAAGTCGTCGGGGAAGAAGTCAAGCAGGCAATAGGGACGCTCGCCCGCCTGGCGCCCGTCGAAGTAGCGCGAATAGTTCTCGATGCCGCTGCAATGGCCCAGCTCACGTATCATCTCTATGTCATACTCCACACGCTCCTTCAGACGCTTGGCCTCCAGTTCGCGACCCTGCGAGAGAAACATCTCACACTGCGCCGCCAGGTCGGCCTGCATCATGGCAATAGCCATCTCCTGCGTCTCCTTAGACGTGAGAAAAAGATTGGCAGGATACACTTTGTAAGTCTCGTAGGTGGCCAAACGGCGACCGCTCTCAGCCTCGATGCTCTCTATGGAGTCAATCTCGTCGCCCCAGAAAGCGACCCTTATCACCTCCTCCGCGTACGCTAAAAAGATATCTACCGTATCGCCCTTGACGCGAAAATTACCGCCCTTTGGACTTATATCATTACGCACGTATAACGCCCCTACAAGCCTGTTCAGCAGATTGTTAAGCCCTAAGTTTTTACCAACCGTAAGCTCCGACACATTCTCGTAGAAGGCTGCAGGGTTGCCCATGCCGTAGATGCACGACACGCTGGAGACCACAATGACATCATTGCGCCCGCTCAGCAAGGCCGAAGTGGCAGCCAGGCGCAGGCGGTCAATATCCTCGTTAATGGCCAAATCCTTCTCGATATACGTATCGGTAGAGGCAATGTAAGCCTCCGGCTGATAGTAGTCATAATAAGAGACGTAGTACTCCACCGCGTTGTGGGGAAAGAAACCCTTGAACTCCTGAAAGAGCTGTGCAGCCAGGGTCTTGTTGTGGCTCAGCACCAGCGTGGGCTTGTTGACGGCTGCAATGACATTGGCCACGGTAAACGTCTTGCCCGACCCCGTCACCCCAAGCAACGTCTGGGCAGGGACACCCCTCTCGATACCGGCCACAAGCTCGGCAATGGCTTGAGGCTGGTCGCCCGTGGGACGGTAAGCCGACTGCAATTCAAAGTGTTTCATGCGGCAAAAGTACAAAATATCTCACCCATAGGTCAGATAGATATACATCTATTGGAAGAAAATGACTAACTTTGCCACGCCTTCTCATACAGAGAGGCTCTCACCCCGGGAACAACCCACACTTTCTCCCAATGAAACAAGCCCTTTACGTCATAACCTCCCTTCTCCTGCTGCTGGCGGCACTCACCTCCTGTACCACCTACAGCAAGGTACAGAAGACCACCGACTACAACTTCAAGTATGAGATGGCCAAGCAGTACTATGCCCAAGGCTACTACAACCGTAGCGCTCAGCTCATTACCGAGGTGCTGCCGGTCATGAAAGGTACAAGCAACGGCGAGGAGTCTCTCTATCTCGCAGCCAAGGCCCACATGAAAGCCCGCAACTATAGCGCAGCCGCCCCCATCTTCCGCAAATACTACACCTCATACCCCAAGGGCAAGTTCACAGAGATGGCACAATTCAACTGTGGCATCGCGCTCACCCAACTTACCCCCCAGCCCAAGCTGGACCAGACACCCACCTACGAAGCTGTCACCGAGCTGCAAAACTTCATCGAGAACTACCCCGACAGTCCCTTGCGCTACATCGCCCAAGATAAAATCTTCGAGATGCAAGACATACTCGTAGAAAAAGAATATCTCTCGGCAAAACTCTACTACAACCTCGGCGACTACATAGGCAACGGGGGCAACGGCAACTACAAGGCGTGCATCGTAACCGCCGAAAATGCCATCAAGGACTACCCCTACACCAAACGCCGAGAAGAATTCGCCCTCCTTATACTAAAGGCCAAGTTCGCCCTCGCCGACTTCAGCGTAGAGGAAAAGAAGGAGGAGCGCTTCCACGAGGCCATCGACGAATACTATGGTTTCGTCACAGAATACCCAGAGTCGAAGTATCTCAAAGAAGCACAGGCACTCTACAAACAAGCTGGCAAGTACGTCAAGAAAGCCTCGGGCAACGACACAACTGACACCGAGAACCCCGCACAATAAACCCCACGCCACAAACAACTATCAATAACCTTCCTATGCACCGGGCAGGCATCGCGACACACTGCCGACTGACACCTCCCACGCAGAACGAAGACAGAAACTTACTCCTAATGGACTACAAGAAAAGCAAGGCACCTACCAACACGGTTACACACAACCTCATGGACTTCTGCGAAGGCACTGACAACATCTACGAAAGTGTAGCCATCATGTCGAAGAGAGCCAACCAGATCTCCGTCAAAATGAAAGAGGACCTCTCGCGCAAGCTGAAGGAGTTCGCCTCGGCCAACGACAACCTGGAAGAGACCTTCGAGAACCGCGAACAAATAGAAATATCGCGCTACTACGAGAAGCTGCCGAAGCCAACCCTCATCGCCGCCGACGAATTTTTGCACAAAGACATCTACTTCCGCAACCCCACCAAGGAAAAGGAAAATCTCAGCAGCGAGCTATGATACAACGCATCCAGACCATCTACTTGCTATTGGCGGGCCTCATACCCGCCTTTGCGCTATTTCAATCCCTGCTTGTATTCACCACCACCGAGGGCGGTGTGCTGAAACTCACCGGCTTAGGCTACGAGGGAACACTGGCCGACGGACGCTTCCCCTGGGGCGTGTGTCTGCTGACGATTATCCTGGCCCTCGCCTCGCTCGCCACCATCTTCTACTACAGGAACAGGAAGAAGCAAATAGGCATGGTGAATGGCTGCATCGGCCTGGCCCTCGCATGGTACGTCACCCTCGGCTGCTACGGCTGGTCCATCCTCCGGCGCTTAGCTGACGTAGAAATGGAAATCACCATCAGCGCCATCCTCCCGGCTTTCAGCCTGGTACTCCTCATTCTGGCCCGCAGGGGCATCAAGAAAGACGAGGCTTTAGTCAGGGCCGCTGACAGAATACGCTAAACAGCCCTGGCCACCACCGCCCCCGGCATCCTGCCACAGCATGGGCAACGCTTAAACCCCGGCCACGGCATAGCCACATGTGTGACACAACCCTTCAACACCAACTGCCATGTCACTAAACAAAGTCATGCTCATCGGCAACGTGGGCGCAGACCCTGAAATCAGATACATAGACGGCGGCGTATGTACCGCCTCTGTCAGTCTGGCTACTTCCACCCCCGGCTACACCCTTCCCAATGGCACCCAAGTGCCTGAACGCACAGAGTGGCACCGCCTACAGCTATGGCGAAGACTGGCCGAAATCGTAGAGCGATACGTGCACAAAGGCGACAAACTCTATGTGGAAGGGCAGCTGCGCACCCGAAACTACACTGACAAGAAGGGCATCACCCGCTACATCACTGAAGTGTGGGTGGACAACCTCGAAATGCTTACTCCCAAGAGTGCCGCCACAAGTCAGACGGCAGAACCGAAGTCCGGCTCCGACCCCACTGCGCCGGCCAAGCCTTCACCGACACAGGATAACAATCTGCCCTTCTGACACTATCAGCCCCCAAGCCTCTGCACACCTTCTGCGCCCCACATCGTCCCATATACCTCGAAGAGAATGAGGTATTCACGCTACCGGCTCCCTCCGACCAAGGAGAAGGACTGCCGGAGAAAGCAGGCATCTACGTGTGGCACACCCGCAAGAAGGCTGAAGAGGTATTGGCCTCCGTCCAGGCACATCGGCATCACGTCACGCTGCCACACACAGACAGCGCCAACCAGAGAGACTCCTTACCACGCTCCGGCAAACGATTGTTGGAGCGTCTGTGTGTGAATATACTTCTCTCACAAACCATCGGAGACGCATGGGCACTCACCCACGACGCCATGGGACGCCCCTCACTCTACGCCCCCGGCAATGAGAAGGCAGCCGCCCCCATGCAGGTCAGCATCTCACATACCAAAGACATGTACGCCCTCATGCTCCACCCCTGGCAATGCGGCATCGACGTAGAGGAATGGGGCACACGGGCAACGGCCATAAGCCACCGTTTCGTGCGGGCCGAAGAAGGTGAGACCTTAGCGCAGCTGACAGACAGCCTTAGTACCCTCCGCCCCACGCTACCCATAGGCCAATCGTCCGGAAGCCACGGGCCCATCACTGCCGACGACATGGCAGCCACCCTCTTATGGAGCGCCAAGGAAGCCGCGTATAAGGTAATGAACTACCACTGTCAGCTCACAGTCGGCGATATATCCCTTGAGCTCCTTCCCCGGCCCACTGCCGGCACCACCGCCCTGCAAGGCACACTCAACGCCTCCACACCTCAATGGCCCGGCCACACGCTCCACGTACATTATATGCTGCTCCCTACAGCTGCCCTTACATGGACCGCCGACGCTTCAACCAATCACCCACAGACATCAAGCAACATCCCTAAATAATGATTACAGTCTCCAATTTAGCCATCCAGTTTGGCAAACGCATCCTCTACCAAGATGTGAACATGAAGTTCACCAACGGAAACATCTACGGCATCATCGGCGCCAACGGCGCAGGAAAGTCTACCCTCCTACGAGCCATCTCAGGCGAGCTGGAACCCACGAAGGGCAGCATAGAAATGGGGCCGGGCGAACGTCTCTCAGTACTCAGCCAGGACCACTTCAAATACGACGACCAAACTGTACTGGACACCGTCCTGATGGGACACAGCGTGATGTGGCAACTCATGCAAGAGCGCACAGCCCTTTATTCAAAGGAAGACTTCACCGACGAGGACGGCATCAAGGTGGCTGAACTGGAAGACAAATTCGCCGGCATTGGCGGCTATACCGCTGAGAACGATGCCGCCACCCTGCTCAGCGGCTTAGGTATTAAGGAAGCCCTTCACGGAAAACTCATGGGCGAGCTATCGGGAAAGGAGAAGGTGCGCGTCATGCTGGCGCAGGCCCTCTTCGGCGAGCCCGATAACCTGCTGCTTGACGAACCTACCAACGACCTTGACCTTGAGACAGTCGAATGGCTGGAAGAGTATCTCGGCAACTTCGAACATACCGTGCTCGTCGTCTCCCACGACCGCCACTTCCTCGACCAGGTATGCACACACACCGTCGATATAGACTTCGGCAAGGTCACCCTGTTCTCCGGCAACTACTCCTTCTGGTATGAATCCTCGCAGCTTGCCCTGCGACAGGCACAGAACCAGAAGCAGAAGGCCGAAGAGAAAAGGAAAGAGCTGGAGGAGTTTATCCGCCGCTTCTCAGCCAACGTGGCCAAGAGCAAGCAGACCACCAGCCGCAAGAAGATGCTGGAGAAACTCAATGTCGAGGACATCAAGCCCTCCACCCGTAAGTATCCCGGCATCATCTTTCAGATTGAACGCGAGCCGGGTAACCAAATTCTGGAGGTGAAAGACCTGAAAGCCGTGGCAGAAGACGGTACCGTCCTCTTCGACCGCGTGAACTTCACCGTGGAGAAGAATGAGAAGATAGTCTTTCTCAGTCATGACCCACGTGCCATGACAGCCCTTTTCCAGATAATCAATGAAAACGCCAAGCCTGCCGGCGGCTCCTTCAAGTGGGGAGTGACAATCACCACCGCCTATCTCCCACTCGACAACACGAGCTACTTCAACACCGATATGAACATGCTCGACTGGCTCAGTCAATGGGGAGAAGGCAATGATGTATACTTCAAAGCCTTCCTTGGCCGCATGCTCTTCAAGGATGAGGACATTCTCAAAAAAGTATGTGTGCTCTCCGGCGGTGAGAAGATGCGCCTCATGATAGCACGCATGCAGCTGAAGAATGCCAACTGCCTCGTTCTCGACACCCCCACCAATCACTTAGACATGGAGAGCATTCAGGCGTTCAACAACAACCTGAAACTCTACAAGGGCAATATCCTCTTCGCCAGCCATGACCATGAGTTTATCAATACTATAGCCAACCGCATCATAGAGCTGACGCCCAACGGTACTATTGACAAACTCATGAACTATGAAGAGTACATCCACGACGACCGCGTGAAGGAGCTTCGAGAAAAGCTCTACACCAACGCATAAAGCAGTCGCGCCAGATGACACTGCCACACAGCGGGGAGAGCGGGCCACAACGCTCTCCCCGTCCTGTTATACCACAGCTGGCCACGCCTCAGAGAGCCGGGAAGGCCCTATTTCACACAATTCTGAAGGCATTTAGGAAATACATCATGACATAATCGAGACATGGCACATCATTTGCTTGTCGTAAGAAGTAAGTAGAACCATACACCATCACATCTATGAATACTGACAACGCCCAGAAAGATTTGCATACAGAGGCTGCTCACAACGCTGCCGCTGACACTCACGAAGAAATTACACCACAAGATCAGGCCGCCACTCACGGCGAGACCTCCGACCAGCCTAACGCCGAGGAGGAAGCAGAAAACGCCCCCACCATAGAAGAACAGTTAGCGGCTTGCCAAGCTGAGGTGGCCACACTAAAGGACAAGTACCTGCGCCAAGTAGCCGAGTTTGACAACTACCGCAAACGCACACTCAAAGAAAAGACGGAGCTCATTCTCAACGGCGGTGAGAAGGTGCTTAGTGCCCTCCTCCCCATTCTTGACGACTTCGAAAGAGCACAAGCCAACATGGAGAAGAGCGACGACGTGGCCACCCTGAAAGAAGGTGTAGACCTAATCCTTGACAAGCTGCAAAAGACGCTGGCCGGGCAAGGTCTGCAGAAGATGGAGGCCACGGGAAAGGACTTCGACACAGACTTCCACGAAGCAGTGGCCCTCATCCCCGCTCCCACGGAAGCTGAAAAGAACAAAGTAATAGACTGTGTACAAACAGGATACCTGCTGAACGAGAAAGTGATACGCCACGCCAAGGTCGTCGTAGGCCAATAAGCAGCACGTGCACGCAACCACACATCTACAACCACTCATTTTGCACATACCATGGCTGAAGAAAAAGACTATTATAAGCTGTTAGGCGTTGAGCGCACGGCCTCTGCCGATGAAATCAAGCGTGCCTACAAGAAGATGGCTATCAAGTATCACCCCGACCGTAATCCGGACAACAAGGAGGCAGAGGATATGTTTAAGAAGGTGGCAGAAGCTTACAACGTGCTGAGCGACCCGGACAAGCGCGCCCGCTATGACCAATTTGGAGCAGCAGGCGTCGAAGGCGGTGGCTTTGGCGGCTTCAGCGGCGGCCAGGGCATGGACATCAATGACATACTCCGCCAGTTCAACGACCTCTTCGGAGGCGGTGGCTTCGGTGGCTTCGGTGGCTTCGGAGGCTTCGGAGGCGGTGGCGCACGCGGTCCACAGCCACGCCAGTTCAAGGGAGCCGACATGCGCATGAAGGTACGCCTCACCCTCAAGGAGATAGCCGACGGCGTGACCAAGAAGTTCAAGGTACGCAAGGACGTAACATGTGAGGCATGCCATGGATCCGGCTGCGAGAGCGGCCACACCCCTGAGAGCTGCCCGACCTGTAAAGGCGCAGGCTATGTGATGCACACCTCCCGCGGCATCTTCGGCATTGTACAGCAGCAGGAGGTATGTCCGCAGTGTCACGGCGAAGGCACCATCATCTCCCACAAGTGTGCAAAGTGTAAAGGTGAGGGCATCGTACAAGGCGAAGAGATCGTGGAGATTTCCATTCCCGCCGGTGTCGGAGAAGGCATGGTGGTCAACGTTCCCGGCAAGGGCCACGCCGGACGCCACAACGGCGTAAACGGTGATATCCAGGTGATTATACAGGAAGAGCCGCACCCCGACCTAATCCGCGACGAGAACGACCTCATCTACAACCTCCTGCTCACCATCCCGCAAGCCACACTGGGCGACACCGTCGAAGTGCCCACCATCGACGGACGGGCACGCATCAAGATAGAACCCGGAACTCAGCCGGGCACAGCGCTTCGACTACGGGGCAAAGGTCTGCCTGCCGTCAGAGGTTATGGCTATGGCAAGGGCGACATCATCGTCAACATCAGCGTCTATATTCCCGAGCACCTTGACAAAGCTGAAAGGGAACACATCGAAGCTCTCAGAGACTCACACCACACGCAGCCTGCACAGAGTGTGAAGCAGAAGATATTCAAGGCCTTCCGCAACTATTTCCAGAAGGACTAACAAGGTCAAAGTGCCTACATTCATGAGGGAGAAACAAACTCCCACCAAGCCTGACGACCATGACATACGCTGAAACTATACAGTACCTATATGAGGCCGCTCCACTATTCCAACAGATTGGTGGGGCGGCCTATAAAGATGGCCTCGAAAATACGCTGACGCTCGACCGCCACTATGGCCATCCCCACCGACACTACGCCACCATTCACATTGCCGGTACCAACGGGAAAGGCAGTTGCGCCCACACCATCGCAGCCATCCTTCAGGCCTCCGGGCTCAGGGTCGGGCTATACACTTCGCCCCATCTCGTTGACTTCAGGGAGCGTATCAGGATAAACGGGGAGATGATACCCCAAGACTATGTCGTTAACTTTGTGGCACAAGAACGTGCCTTCTTCGAGCCTCTACGCCCCTCTTTCTTTGAAATAACCACTGCCTTGGCTTTCAGATACTTTAAGGACGCGCAAGTTGATGTGGCAGTCGTTGAAACCGGCTTGGGCGGACGTTTAGACTGCACGAACATCATCAGCCCCATCCTTTCCCTCATCACCAACATCAGCTTCGACCACACTCAGTTCCTTGGCGACACACTGGCAGCCATTGCCCGTGAGAAGGCCGGCATCATCAAGCCCCACACTCCGGCTATCGTCAGCGAGTACACCGCAGAGACACGCCCCGTCTTCGCTGCCAAGGCGGCCGAGGAGGCGGCCCCCATTACCTTTGCCGCTGACCTTCCCGAGGTCGTAGGTTTGGAACGAGGCCAAGATGGTCGCGCTCTCTACCATACCCGTCACTATGGCGACCTTCACGTTGAGCTGTGCGGCGACTGCCAACGCCACAACACCAATGCCGTGCTCCATGCCCTGCCCATACTCTCCCGCCACTTCACCATCCCCATTGAGGCCATCCGCGAAGGGTTCGCCAGGGTCTGTGAACTCACCGGGCTGCAAGGTCGATGGCAAACGCTGCAGACGCACCCCTTGCTGATTTGCGACACTGGCCACAACCCCGGCGGGTGGCAGTATCTGAGCCATCAGCTAAGCGAGGCTGCACAGCGACACCGTAAGCTGCACATTGTGTTTGGCATGGCAGCTGACAAGGCCGTCGACAGCGTGCTCTCTACCCTACCCTCAGAGGCTGAATACTACTTCACAGCGGCATCGGTACGTAGGGCCATGCCTGCTCCTGAGGTGGCACAAAGGGCTGCCGTCTATGGCCTTAAAGGCAATATGTATGCCAATGTGGCTGCGGCCTGTCAGTCGGCGTTGCACGCCGCCCACCGCGACGACATGGTCTTTGTAGGCGGCAGCTGCTTCGTAGTGGCTGACTTCCTGACTGCTTGGCAGGCTCACCGGTTATCGGCCCGTCGCCACAGATAGCAGCCGCGCGCCGACGCCCACCATGCCCGCCACTCCCCGCCTCACCGGTGATATGTTTTCCCCCACATCTATTGAGAGCCCCCACCCTTCTCCCCGCTACCACCTATGAGATACCATCCCTTCTGCCTACACCTTCTTCTGCTTCACCTGTTCTTCGCTCTGTCTTCAGCGGCCCTTGCCCAGACTGAGACAGAGCAGATGCTCCTTCAGGATGTCAATGGCTATATCTCCCGATATGCCAACCCCGGCTACAAGCCATATAATCGCATGAAGGCCGACTCAGTGCGCCTCGACGAGGTAGGTCAGGAGGTCTGCATCTATGTCAACGAGTCCTTTGCCTCTCAGATTTTTACGCCGGCGCTGGTCAAGCGTATCTACAAGGAGATTGCGCAATGTCTTACACCGCCCTACCACAAATGGAAGGTCGCTGTGCTTCATAAGGAGGGACGCCGCATAGATGACCTCGTTCCTAACCTGCTTCGCAAGGAGGGCGATGTGGACCACAGCCGGTTGTGGCAGCAGGCCCATGCTGCTGAAACTCCCTGGATTACTCCCCTGTCACGACCTTATAAGCTGAGTAAAGGCTTAGAAGGTCGGCATTTGTTTATCAGCCCAAGCCATGGGCGCTACTATAAGGGCCCTCAGTGGAAATGGCAACGCCCTAATCTCTTCTGTACGACGGAGGACCTGCTGACCCAGTCCTTCGTCTTCCCCTTCCTTATTCCCATGCTCGAGAAGGCAGGCGCTGTCGTGGGCTGCCCGCGCGAGAGGGACTACCAGACCTTCTCGGTTGTCGTAGACAACGACCTCGATGCCGGCCCTGCCCTTACCGCAGCCGGTGCACCTTCTCTGTCGCGGCTCGCCACCGGCTCCTATGCAGAGGAAGCCTTTCACGACGCCCACTGGACCACCTCTGCCGACTCCACCGGCTTCCGGCAGCCTTTGGAGGGCATGAACGACTCCGTTTTCCCCTTCCGGTCAGGCACTTACCGCTATATCGAAGCCGTTCAACGTCGTCATAATGTGCCCTCGGCCACCTGGACCCCCTGCATCCCGGCCACCGGTCGTTATGCCGTCTATGTGAGCTACAAGAGCCTGCCCCGCAGCGTCAGCGACGCTAAGTACATCGTTCACCATCTTGGCGGCGCGTCTGTCTTCAGTGTCAACCAGCAGATGGGAGGTGGCACGTGGGTGTACCTCGGCACATTCCCCTTTGCAGAGGGCAGGAGCAGCGCCGGGAAGGTGGTGCTTGAAGCCGGCAGCGAGGATAAAGGCATCGTCACAGCCGACGCGGTGCGCTTCGGCGGCGGCATGTCCATACACAGCCGCGGCGAGGCCGGCACTTCCGGCTTGCCTCGCTATCTCGAGGCGGCCCGTTACGCAGCGGCCTATGCGGGGGTGCCCGACAGCCTGGTCAATACCACGGCCTCTGCCAATGATTACAACGACGACATTCGCACACGCGGCAATATGGTCAACTGGCTGGCAGGTGGCAGCACTTATCTTCCCGGCCATGAGGGGGCGCGCGTTCCCTTCGAGCTTTCTCTCGCTCTCCACACCGATGCCGGATGGCGGACCGACGGAAGCATCTACGGTAGTCTGGCCATATCCACCGGCCGCGACGGCGAGGGCGCAACCTCCTACACCTCGGGCCTCTCGCGCCGTGCCTCCAACGACCTCGCCGCACTCCTTATCCACGACCTCAGCCGGGACCTCTCGGCCACCTGCCACCTGCCATGGACGCTGCGTGAGAACTGGGACAGAAACTACGGGGAGACCCGCATACCCAACGTGCCGTCGGCCATTCTTGAGATGCTCTCTCACCAGAATTTCAGCGATATGCGTCTGGCTCACGACCCTTCGTTCAAGTTTACCGTCGCACGTTCCGTCTACAAGACCCTGGCTCGCTATATCCGCTCACAGCATGGTCTGAGCGCCCCGGTCATTCAGCCGCTGCCGCCCCATGCCTTCTGCGTGTCGCTCTCAGCCGATGGCAGCGAGGCCATACTGAGCTGGGAGGCCACCACCGACTCGCTGGAGGCTTCAGCACGCCCTAAAGGATACGTGCTCTACACCGCCACTGCTGAGGCAGCCGGCTTGCAAAGGCCGGACGCCGCCCTCTCTCCGGCAGCCGTAGGCTTCGACAATGGCCGCTGTGTGCAAGACAACGAAATACGCATCTCCCTGACCCCCGGACGCTTATATGCTTTCAAGGTGAGTGCCTACAACGAGGGCGGAGAGAGTTTCCCCTCTGAGACGCTCGTGGCCTATCGTGCGCCGACGGCTGATGGCCACCCTGACAAGAGGTCCAAGAGGCTGCTGATGGTCAATGCCTTTACCCGCGTGAGCGGTCCTGCCTACATCGCCACACCCGACAGCCTCGGCTTCCTTTTAGACGAAGACTACGGAGTGCCCTACCTCTCCACCACCGCCTTCTCGGGCAGGCAGGCGGGTTTTGCCACCTATCCTTTTGAGGGCGTGGTCGGCAGCGAGACAGGCCGCTCCGGCAACGAGCTATCTGGCAAGGAGTTAGGCGGCAACAGCTTCGACTATCCCCTGCGTCATGCCCTCGACATGCTACGCGACACTTACATGGCTGCCTTCTACTCCTTTGGCTCTACCTCAGCCGAGGCCCTGCCTAAGCTGAGCCGTGAGTTGGAGAGCTATCAGGCCATCAACTATATAGCCGGACTTCAACGCCGCGTGCGCCACAACCTTCGCAGCTATCCGGTCTTCACCTCCCAGGTATGCCACACGCTCTCCACTTACTTGCGACAACAACGGGGGACGCTCCTCGTGAGCGGTGCATACGTGGCCGACGATGCGCGCCACGACAACGACGCGAAGCGGTTTACCGAACACATGCTCAAGATTAGATGCGCCAGCCCTTCGGCCGCACTCTGTGCGCGTCAGGCCACTGACACCATCACCGGGCTACAGATGCAGTTTGCCCTGCGCAGCACGCCGGATGCCCAGCACTATGGCCTGCAAGGTTCGAATGCCATTCTGCCCGCCCACGGCACGACGGCTTTCAGCTGCTTTGCCTACGCCGACCATCAAGGAGCAGGGGTGGCATACGATGGCACTGACTACCGATGCCTCACCTTGGGCTTCCCCTTCGAGAGCATCACCGATGGCGCAATCCGCACCAGGGCCTTGAGGGCCATCCTGCACTTTCTGCTGAAGGAGTAAGTGTCCAAGGACGGTCAATCTGCTTGCCATAAAAGCCGGACAATGTCCGGCTTTTTCTATATGTACACCCGGTTTTACCCTACATGTACATCCCGTTCAAACTACATGTACATCCCGTTCAAACTACATGTACATCCCGTTCAAACTACATGTACATCCCGTTCAAACCCGCACCTTGCTTGGTGTGAGTACAGACGAATTAGGCCCATTTCTTTCAGCGCAATTTGCAATTAACAATCCACCTGAGTAGTTACGATTTTTATGCAAAAAGTCCAGTTTTGTTTTGCTCTCTCGGGAGATAGCCTTACCTTTACCGCAGAATTCCGTCGCCACTGGGTGGTGTGTGGAAGGACTTTACCGAAAAAGGTGTTATTGGAATTACTAATCTATAAACAATATTTTATGAATAAACATTTACCCGATTCCTTGCGTGCGCTGTTCCTGTCCCTGACAGTGCTCCTGTCCCTGCCCATGCTGGCAGTAGAGGTTGAGATTGATGGGATAAACTATGACCTTATTTCCAAGGCAAAGCAGGCTACTGTTATAGCGAAGAGCAGTGGCAAGTATTCTGGTGAAGTTGTTATCCCGGAGTCTGTGGAGCACGAGGGCGCTGCATATAGTGTGACGAGCATAGGGGGTGAGGCTTTCTCTGATTGCTCTCGTTTGACCTCGGTTACTATCCCCAATAGTGTGACGAGCATAGGGGAGTGTGCTTTCTCTAGTTGCCATGGTTTGACCTCGGTTCATATCTCAGATATTGCAGCATGGTGCAATATTGATTTTGATGACATTTCTTCTAATCCTTTATCTTATGCTCATAATTTCTATTTGAATGGGGAAGAGGTAAAGGATTTGGTAATCCCCAATAGTGTGACGAGCATAGGGGATTGGGCTTTCCAAGGTTGCTCTGGTTTGACCTCGGTTACTATCCCCAATAGTGTGACGAGCATAGGGGATGATGCTTTCATGGATTGCTCTGGTTTGACCTCGGTTACTATCCCCAATAGTGTGACGAGCATAGGGTCTTCTGCTTTCTTTGGTTGCTATGGTTTGACCTCGGTTAGTATCCCCAATAGTGTGACGAGCATAGGGGGATATGCTTTCTCTCTTTGCTATGGTTTGACCTCGGTTACTATCCCCAATAGTGTGACGAGCATAGGGGATGGTGCTTTCTCTTATTGCTCTGGTTTGACCTCGGTTACTATCCCCAATAGTGTGACGAGCATAGGG
>CAMAMB010000034.1 GCA_945836755.1 uncultured Bacteroidales bacterium | reverse complement strand
GTCACCTAAAACTACAAACTTCCCGGGACTTGTACTAATAGACAGGTCCCTTTTTGTGTCTTCGATCAGACACACTTAGTGAAGCACTACCGGCTCACAATCCGCCCATCAGCAAGCAGATATAGCCTGCGGCAATGGTCAGGATGTAAAGCCCTGCCACCGCCTCGGCTGGCAACGGCAGAGCCAAAAGAATCATTCACAACAAGACTGAATACAATAAGTGGGTGCAGAAATGAAAATCAGCACCCACTTATTGTCAATGTGGTTCTCAAACAGCTATTTTATTATGCCAAATCATATCCGAATCTTGTAAACTATGCCATTGCTTAGTCTGACTATGTAAACGATCCCCGATGCAAGGTGGAATTGTTCATTGTCTGTCATAGACTTGCGGCACTCTACAATTTGCCCTTGAAGATTATAGATAGTGCATGACGTGTCCGCAGCATTATAGATTGACAATATGCCGTTGGAAATGGAATAACTTACTCCTTCGGTTTCTACATTGTCAATGCCTGCAATTGCTCCCCCCTGTACGCCAAATGCCAATGTTTCACCATATATGGTAGCTCCTGATGATATCTTGACAAAGGCACGTACAGAATAGTTTCCGTCAACAAGTGTTTTCAAATCAAGATTATATTGCATGGACTCGTCCGTAGTTATTTGGATGACATTGCTAGCCGCAGCATAGGTCCTGTTTGAGTGAGCGGGTGCAGAGGTATTCCAATATTCATACCCTTGCGCAACTACATCTTCGCTTCCTGCCACATAGTAGCCGCATAAAACCAGACAGTTATTTTCCCTGTCTGTGCGGTATATAGTGTACACGCTTGCCGGATAATACACAAATTCGGATTCCGTGCGGAATGTTTCCCAATTGCTGGCATAATAGATGTTTCCCTTATATCTAACAGCTGCACGATACTGATAATCTGTATTCGGTTCCAACATACCATTTACCAATGCCACGGATATTGAGCCGTCTTCCTTCTTCACGCCTTTTGTGAATGCCGGGTCGCTGTTCCATCCCTCCATCTGCTTCCATTGGAAACCGAACTCGGCAGAACTGTAACCGTCACAGTCTATTGTCCCGTTCATCGTTGCCGAACGGTTGGAGATGTTGCTTACAGGCAATGTAGCACAACTTATTGCCGATGTACTGAATGAGTTTCGGGAAGAATATACTTTACCACCTTCTTCTGTCTTGACGTATGCACAATAATAATATGTTGTGTTAGGCGTCAGTTCTGTCAGACGGATTTCTCCATCCTCGTTGCTTGCGCTTTCCGCCATAGCTGTTGTCGTTCCATATTCTATGCCTGAGGAGACATAAGCGGCATCACCACAATTGTAAGACCAAGATACGGTTGCCGAGGTTTGTTCTATCGCTGACGAGTGAGTAGAAACGGTTACTGCCCTTGTCGTGAACTTATATGCATTGGTGGTATTGGGCTGCGTTTCCCAATAACAATCCTTGCCATTGACTTTACCGCTAAATCGTATTGTGTATTGTGTTCCTGGTGTCAATCCGTTGAAATTTACCGTTTCTCCACAATCTGTATATTCTCCATAATTTAAGCGGTATTTCAAGTCCGTAACCTCCGCATCACCGGCATTGACACTTACTTTCATTGTTGCCTTTGTCTGTGTGATGTTGGTAAATGTGGCGGAAATAGTAACAGCTTTTGTGGTAAACTCATACCAAGAATAGTCCGAAGCAGTGTTTAACAGCAAAGGGCACAAACGACCGTTCACCGTACCTCTGAATCGCAGATTATATTTCGTGTCCGGTGTAAGGTTGTTGATTGTAAGTTCGTTTCCGCAAACTTGATATTCTTCCGTGTCTTGTACAGAATTGGCAAAAGCATATTCAATCTGCGACACCACGGCATCGCCGTCCTGTGTTGCGTCAAGTTTCAGCGTTACGGATGTTTGTGTCAATTCTTTTACAGAGACTTTGATAGCGGCACGGTCTGTTCCGGCATGGCCCCAAGTTAAGTTTTTAGAACCAGTATAATAGAGATATTCACCATTGATTTTAATATATGCCCTAAAACGCAGTCCATAATACGGGGTAAGCCCAGTTACAGTTGTCGTTATTTGCCCGTTTTCAGGTGTTACGGGAATGCGTATTACATCAGACTTTATGAAACTTTCGGCATTTTCAAAAAATCCGTCACTGTCAAGATAGTATTCAAATCCATATTCCTCAACGGTTATACTTTCGTCTACATCTGCAAGTGTTGCCGAAAATTCCACTGTCGTCTGTGTTCTTGGGCTTTTCAGAGACCCTGTGAAATAATTATCCAAGGTTGTAAATTTAAGGATGTCAGAGTATACAACATCGCATCCGGCAGGCTGGATATAAGTGCGTGCTTCATATTTCGTTCCCATATCAAGGTCTATCTTTTCCAATGTGAATATAGAATCATTACCGCCATCTTCAACTTCAATCCATTTTGTATCTCCAGATTTGCGGAACTGCATACCACGTTGGTAAATGGAAGCGTCACCAAAACGCACCTTGCCCTGTAGCTCAACTTCATGTTGAGTAAGCCTTACTACAGTCGGCTTCAATGCCTCTACAGCAAGAGTTGTAAACTCGCCAATCTTACTGAACACTGTATCACAGTCCTGTGCTTGAATATAAGATTGATAGTGGTAAGTGGTGCTCGGCTTTAGGCGAGTAATGTTTTGCGATAAATCCGTTTCTGTTACTTCTTTAGGATAATCAGTCCAGCGAGTACCCGTAGCATCTTTATATTGCAAGCCTGTGGCAATGATTGTTGCATCGCCGCCATCAACTTTGCCACGAATTGTTGCAGAAGCTTGTTTTATATTATTAGAAACATCAGATAAAGCAGAAACATTCAATGTTGTAAACTTAATCCAATCCGAGTTTGTCGATAATGTTTCCAAAGTATAATGATCTGTATATTCAGCAAGCAATCGCACAGAGTAGGTGGTATTGGGTTTCAGATTTGTCAACTCAAAGTTAGATATGTCATTATATAATAATTGAAAGTTACTCTCACCTAAATTCAGATTTCTAAGATACCCTATCATTGTTTTCGCCATACCATAGCTAAGAATAGTTGATGTTATCCATCTGAGAATGTGAGTGCCTGAAGGAATTTTTATTTCTTTTGTTGTGAATTTGGGATCAGACCGTGAATCTATATAAGTAATATAATCACCGTCCAACCAAAAATAAAAGCGTAAGTTATAATATGATTCTGCCGCCCATTCAAATGAAATAGTTCTTTCACTATCAGAAGTTAATAAAATTTCCAAGCAAGCATTGTTATCTGAGGCGTTAGGCCTAAGTGATATTCCATTATAATCTTGTTTATATCTCCCATACTTCAATATAGGCCTTATAGAAGTAGGATTATTCCCTAATAATGCTAATGATAGATTATCAGATGGGACTTCTCCTGTGCTAATAACATATCCTGTCCTAGCCGTTGCATCTCCTTTATTAAATAGACAAGTAATATTTGCCTTTGATTGAGTCGGTCGAATATTTATTCTTTGTATGGATACATCTTTTGTCTTAAATGTCATTAACCTGGAATGCTCAGTCCCGGAATATGCATGATATATATAATTAAGACCTGGAGTCAAAGTTTTAATGATTGCATCTGAACCTGATGTAGAAATGTTTTGCCATTCCCCATCCGTTGTATTCTGCAAATCAATATTCCTCACCATTCCAAGGTCAAGTCCGACATTAGTCGCCGCCGTCTTTTTATACTGCCATTGCAAGGTGTGTTCTCCTGCGGTAGCTTGATACGATACCTGCGTAAAATCAACTGCACCGGATATTTCACGGACAGTATTACCATCGACAATGAACGACAGAATACCTATACCTTCTTCCGAATCCACACTCCATTCAAAGGTTACGGTTGTCGGCTCTGAGAATTTTACCTTAGCCGACATAATGGAAGCCTGCCCTACAGAAAGGTTGCTTTTGCTTTCCACCCAACCTTTCACAGTGCGGGCAGACCACACGTTACCTGTGGTGTTTATCTGCACTGGGTCTGATAGTGATGAAAGGGCAAGTCTGGAAAAATCATCAATCTCCGGCAATGTACCGTACTTGTATTGAAAGCCATGCTCAACGCTAAGATCAGGGAAATCAGCTGACAGTGTAGCTTTGGTTTGGGTCACGTCCGTTGCTTCATGCAGGACGATTTGCGCATGCGCCGCTGTCGTTATGACAGCAATAAGGCATGCAACAAAAGTTTTTAGTGTAATTTTTTGCATCACGTTATTTGCTATACATATGAAAAGGCGTGCAACCATTCTTTTGCTTGTTTCCATTTTGGTTACCGCCAAGTGACCATTTCATCCTACAAGCATAGAACAGTTCACGCCTTAGAAGCGTGAACCTTCAGTCTGCTTGTTCTCGGATGATGAATGTTTGGCGGTATTCAAATGGAAGAGAACAAGAGCTAAAAGCTCAATATGTTTATATGTTCATTTCAAGTTTACGGAATGGAAACGCTCTTTCGGTTTGTTGTTTTGCCGCACATATCTGAGCAGCGTTTTTTTGTTCTCAACCTGCGGGATGACGCTCTTTTGAGTGCCTGCTCCCTTTTGCGTTCCGTTCGTTTTATGTCTGTTTCGACCTCCTTTTTTAAGTGTTCGTACTGCCTCAAAATTGTCTTATAAGAGTCGAAAAATTGTCTTATAAGACAATTTTAAGAGTTATATATCTATTGATTATCAGTTAGTTACAAACGTTAATCATTGGAAATGTCGGCCTGCAAGGCGAACTCCACGTTCGAGGGTGAAAGAGCCTCTTTCATTGCCACGCTCTTGGTAAACTGCACGTTCACGGCCTTAATGGCGTTTGCACCGGTTTTCTTTGCTTCGGCTGATGTGTCGCTGCCGTTTGCCTTGATGCTCAGACGGAATGAACCGAGGTCGCCGAGACGGACGCTGTTGCCGTTTTGCAAGGCATCTATCACTTCGTATTGCAGTGCGTCAAGCACGGCCTTCACGTCGGCACTCGACACGGTGCTGCGTTTTTCTATGCGTTTTACGATTTGCGCAAGCGTCACCGGCGTGGTCGGTGCCATCTGCGGATAGTATTTCACTTCCTTTGTGAGCGGGTTCTTCTTCGCTCAGATTACGTACTTTATCATAATTCCTTGTGTTTTAGGTGGAATAATGCGCAAAGATAAGATTTATATTTGAAAATCCGGCTTGGCTTATAAGAAAATGAAAATTTGCTTCACAATATCTATCTCGTCCATTTCAACTTGTGGCAACAGCAGCATGGCAACCAGCGTATGGAGCTTGTGCTGAAACGCCCCGAGCAACTATGTATGTACTTCTATAACCTCACATTCGACCATTTCTTGGAACAACGCGAGACGAAACTCTATGCCGACCGCTTATGAATTACCCCCCAACTATCTGGCCATGATTGTGCGACAGGTATGCAAGGAGACTCTCAAGGATACCATCAATCGGCAAGTACTATCTGAGATGAAATACATTATTAGGAATACGTTAATGACTGCCAAACAAATGGCACTCCATCTGCATTTCCCCGACACGCCCTACATGTGTCGCTATTTCAAGAAGCACATAGGAGTGGCAATATCTGAATACAGAAAGAGTGGCAAGATTTGAATTTGTATAACGAGGGTCGGCTGACTGTATGCACGCGCTGAATGCAGTCAACTCGACTTCAATTCACGAGCTTCAAACCGATACGAAGATGCTTCCAATGGAAATTGGGATGCTTCCAAGAAAAACTGCAATGCTTCCAAGAAAAACTGCAATGCTTCCAAGAAAAACTGCAATGCTTCCAAGAAAAACTGCAATGCTTCCGAGAAAAACTGCAATGCTTCCAGTGAAAACTGGGATGCTTCTAGTGAACACTGGGATGCTTCTAGTAAACACTGGGACGGGTGGCGCAATAAGGCAGTGCTGCCCCGATTCCTTACCCTTCAACTGTGGCGAGATTTGTAAGAAGGAGAACACTCATACCCCCCTTACAAGGACTACACACAATATTTACCTACACATCTTACACTATTCACGTATATATTTGATATACTGACAATTATATATGTAAGGTTTGAGTCCTTCACCTTGCACAGAAGTGCCACTCGTACTTACATGGAGGTGAATTTGTCTTAAACCATCCGTACGCACTACATCTTCCGGTACATACACCATTCCATTGGTTATAGGGTGCGAGCAACGCATGGACGCCATAGATGAACAAGTCACGTCTCAATGCCCCATCCACCTCTCTCCTACCCTGACTTGCGGCCAAACGAGCGGGCATATACTTATAGATAGGTCTCCATCCTCCCTTACGCAAGTCCAAGGTTCGCCAGACGGCACATGGTTGTGAGCGACTGAGAGCTGCAGACACCTAAAACCACATACATAGGAGCAACAAGCTCTCAAGACAACAGGGTAACGAACCCGGAGCGTTATACCAACCACCGCGGAATAGGTGCTTCACGTCCGGTGTTTTCTCGCTTTCCACACATATTTATCAAAAAAATCAGGGAAAAGCTTGGCAGGTATACGCAGAATGTCTACTTTTGCAGTCGCAAAAACGAAAGCAACATGCACTCTTAGCTCAGTTGGTAGAGCAACTGACTCTTAATCAGTGGGTCCAGGGTTCGAACCCCTGAGAGTGTACTCTTTTTCAACAGGATATATCTTTGCACTCTTAGCTCAGTTGGTAGAGCAACTGACTCTTAATCAGTGGGTCCAGGGTTCGAACCCCTGAGAGTGTACTCGCCTTGGGAAGAAATAGTTTCTTTCCAAGGTTTTTATATACCCAATGTGGTGAAGGAAGTGTTGACCCCTACTCCGGCCACATTGTCGCCAACCTTCAACCCATCGCGAAAAACAGCCCACCTGCATTTTGGTTAGTCACATTAAATAAACTAACTTCGCAGCGCTATGCAAGATTTCGTCCATCTACATGTTCACTCTCAATACTCTGTGCTCGACGGACAGGCTTCAATACCGCGTCTGGTCGACAAGGCTATTGCCAACGGTATGAAAGGGTTAGCCCTTACCGATCATGGCAACATGATGGGCATAAAGGAGTTTTTCAACTACACCGAGAAGATACGTGGGAAGGCACGAAGCATAGTCAAAGAAGCCCAGGAGAAGCTACGTGCCATCAACGAAGGCACCTATCAACTACAGACGGTAGGACAAGATGGGCAACCCGGCCCCGATGCCGGAAAAACGCTTGAGCAGATAGCCGCAGACTGTGAAAGCCTCATTGTAAAGAAACAGCGCGTAGCTGACTTCAAGCCCATCTTCGGCTGCGAGATGTATGTGGCGCGCCGGGGCGACAAATTGCTGAAGAACGAACGCCCAGACCAGAGCGGGTGGCACCTCATTGTCCTGGCCAAGAACGAAAACGGGTATCATAACCTCGTCAAACTTGTGTCAAGGGCATGGGTCGACGGCTTCTACATGAGGCCGCGCACCGACCATAAAGACCTGGAACTCTTTCACGAAGACCTTATAGTATGCTCGGCATGCCTCGGTGGAGAAATCCCACAGAAGATTATGCAGGGACACACCGCAGAGGCTGAAGAGGCAGTGGCATGGTTTCAACGAGTGTTCGGCGACGACTATTACTTAGAGCTTCAGCGTCACGAAGTGAAGGACCCCTCCATTAGAGCCAACAGGGAAACCTTTCCGCAACAGCAGGCGGTCAACGCTGAGCTCCTGCGCATAGCCAGGAAGCTCAACGTCAAGTACATATGCTCAAATGACACCCACTTTGTAGACGAAGAAAATGCCGAAGCCCACGACCGCCTCATCTGCCTGTCTACCGGACGCGACCTCGACGACCCTAACCGCATGTTGTATACCAAGCAGGAATGGCTCAAGACACGCGAAGAAATGAACGAGGTCTTTGCCGACCTACCGGAAGCCCTCTCAACAACCTGCGAAATACTCGACAAAGTAACCACCTACAGCATAGACCATGGGCCTATCATGCCCAACTTCTCCATACCTGAAGAGTTTGGCACTGAAGAAGAGTATCGTCGGCGCTATACCGAGGAGGACCTCTTCAACGAGTTTACAAGGGACGAGAATGGCAACGAGGTGCTTAGCCGGGAGGACGCCGAGAGTAAGATTAAGAAACTCGGAGGCTACGACAAACTCTACCGCATCAAACTCGAGGCAGACTACCTGGCCAAGATTACCTACGAAGGCGCTAAGAAACGCTATGGCGACACACTCAACCCGGAGACAGCCGAACGTCTCAAGTTTGAGCTGCACATCATGAAGACCATGGGCTTCCCCGGCTACTTCCTGATTGTCCAAGACTACATCAGAGCCGCCCGTGAAGACCTTGACGTCAGTGTGGGACCGGGCCGTGGGTCGGCTGCGGGAAGCGCCGTGGCCTACTGCTTGGGCATCACCCAGATAGACCCTATCAAATACGACCTTCTCTTCGAACGTTTCCTCAACCCCGACCGCATCTCCCTGCCCGATATAGACGTCGACTTCGACGACGACGGACGCGGGAGGGTACTCAATTGGGTCACGCAGAAATACGGCGCCGACAACGTGGCACACATCATCACCTATGGCACCATGGCCACCAAGATGGCGCTGAAAGACGTGGCACGGGTGCAGAAGTTGCCGCGTGACATCAGCAATAACCTTTGCCGCCTCATTCCCGACAAACTACCCGAAGGAAAAGACGGGAAGGTGCCAAAGCTCAACCTCACCAACGCCATAGCCGCCATACCTGAACTTCGTGAAGCAGAAGCCTCTCCCGACCCCCTGCTGCGAGACACCATACGATATGCAAAGATGCTCGAAGGCAATGTCAGGAACACCGGTGTACACGCCTGCGGCTTCATCATCTGCAGAGACCCCATCAGCGACTGGGTACCCGTATCAACGGCAAGAGACAAAGAGACCGGCGAAGACTTGCACTGCACCCAATATGAAGGGAAAGTAATTGAAGAAACCGGGCTCATCAAGATGGACTTCCTGGGGCTCAAGACACTTTCCATCATCAAGGAAGCTGTCGAAAACATCAAGCTGTCATTAGGCATCGACCTCGACATCGACGCAATCAGCATAGAAGACCCCGCCACCTATGCCCTCTACCAGGACGGACGTACAGTAGGCACCTTCCAATTTGAGTCAGTAGGTATGCAGCGATACCTCAGGGAGCTTAAACCCACCACGTTTGAGGACCTCATAGCCATGAATGCCCTCTACCGGCCCGGGCCTATGCAGTACATTCCCCAGTTTATTGCCAGAAAACATGGCGACGAACCTATCGTCTATGACCTACCCTGCATGGAAAAGTACCTAAAGGATACTTATGGGATTACCGTCTATCAGGAACAGGTCATGCTCCTCTCCCGCGAAATCGCCGACTTCACCCGCGGCGAGAGCGACGCCCTGCGTAAGGCCATGGGTAAAAAGCTCATCGAGAAGCTTAACCACATGTACCCCAAGTTTATCAAGGGCGGTACAGCCAAAGGTTATGATCCCAAGGTACTGGAAAAGATATGGGAAGACTGGAGGGCATTTGCTTCATACGCCTTCAACAAAAGTCACGCCACCTGCTACTCCTGGGTGTCCTATCAGACAGCTTACCTCAAGGCCAACTACCCCTCTCAGTACATGGCAGGCGTGATGAGCCGAAGCCTTTCAGACATCACCACGGTATCTAAACTGATGGACGAGTGCAAGTCGATGGGCATCAAGACACTTGGCCCGGACATCAATGAGAGCTACAAGAAATTCAGTGTCACCCACAAAGGAGACATACGCTTCGGCATGGCTGCGGTCAAGGGGGTGAGCTCCATCGCCGTAGAGACCATTATTGAGACCCGCAAAAAAGGCGGCGATTTCAAGAGCATATACGACGTCGTCGAGCGTGTTAATCTTACAGCCTGTAACCGCAAAATCCTGGAGTGCCTGGCCTTAGCCGGCGCCTTCGACAGCTTCGGGACTTTCAGACGCGAGCAGTATGTTGAGCCCGACGAGAATGGGGACATCTTCCTTGAGAGCCTTGTGAGATACGGCAACCTTTACCAGCAAGACAAGGCCAACCACGCCATGTCGCTGTTCGGCCCTTCAGAAATGGGCGAGATTGCCAAGCCCCAACCCGGCAAGGTGGCCACCGTATGGACAGACCTTGAACGACTCAACAAAGAGCGCGACCTCATTGGCATCTACATTTCAGGACATCCGCTTGACGAATATAGGATTGTGCTCAATCACCTCTGCACGCATAGAATGAACCAACTCGGCGACAAGCAAGCCCTTGCGGGAAGTGATTTCACATTCGGCGGCATCGTCACCAACATACGGACGAACATTGGAAGAAATGGCAAGCCCTACGGCATAGCCACCATCGAAGACTTTGATGGACCCGGCGAGCTGGCGCTCTTCGGCGACAACTGGGTAAGATGGGCCAACTATTTCACCATTGGCAACACGCTATATGTCAGTGGACGTATGGAGCCACGACGTTTCAAGGAAGGAGAATATGACCTACAAATCGGACGCATTGAGTTCCTCTCTGATGTAAGAAACGACCGCATAAAAAGCATCACCATCAACCTACACCTACCGGACATAGACGATAGCCTCGTGGTCAATCTGGCTGAGTTTATTACAAAGAACGACGGAAATTCCGACCTATATCTGAATGTGAGCAATGTAGACACCCAGAAGCACCTCATGCTCCGAAGCACCAAACGACACATCACTGTCACTCAAGACCTGCTTGACTTCATAGACAACCACCAAGGCCTATCCTATAAAATCAATTAGCTCACTGGCTCGCACGTCAGATACGATTATGACACCGTGAGTTCAACCCATGCTCAGTCTTCTTCAAACGATATCTCACTATTTACTCATTATACCCATCTCATTATGAACACAATCTTCACCGACTCCAACTTCTCCACAATCGCAGCCACAGGCACCCCCCTCATCGTAGACTTCTATGCCACATGGTGTGGTCCTTGCAAAAGCATCGCCCCCATCATTGAAGAATTAGCCAAAGAATATGAAGGGAAAGTCACCATTGGCAAATGTGATATTGACGACAGCCCTGAACTCTGCGAACAATTTGGCATCCGCAGCGTCCCCACCATCCTCTTCATCAAGAACGGGCAAGTGGTCGACAAACATGTGGGAGCCGCTACCAAAAGCACCTTCGTACAGAAAATCGAGCACTTCCTCGCACAGTAACACACTGCTACAAAAGACGCTATGAGTGACCAACTGAACCAAATCTTCCAAGAAGCAGAAGACGACGAACAAGCCATACAGTATATCCGACAACATCTGCCACAAGAACTAAAAGAAAAGTTCACCGACGAACTCCTCTACTATTTCCTTGACGTGCTCATTGAATATTATGGGGAGAGTGGCATCCTTGACGCCGATCCGGACGAAGAGGGATATGTCGATATAGATGTAGAAGAGGTGGCCACCTATCTTGCCCGCAAAGCCGACAAGGAAGGCATGGGCAAGTTCGAAGTTGATGACCTTATCTTTGTGGTTGAAGCTAACTTAGAGTACGAAGAGGAGATGCTCGACTGATTGCACTCTCTCCTCTTACATGCTCCCCCCATGCACATATCGGTCGGACTATACTCCCACACATGTGCATGGGGCTTATATTATTATACCTGTCATGGTTCTTACTCAGCCCTTGATAGTATCAATAAAAAACGCGCCCAAACGCTGCGAATGGCAAAAAAACAACGAGAAAGAATTTGCCAATCACAGAAAGCTTATTACCTTTGCAGCGCAAATAGAAATGAGAGCCTTGATAACAGACCTAAGGTCTTTCGTCAGTAGATGCTCTACATTCTATCATCATGGGTAGGTGCTGTACGGTCAGCTCCCTTCGAATCCTCCAGGGCTTGACCGCAGCAAAGGTAGTTGGTTGTAGCGGCGCGATGCAGTGAGCTTACCCACCCGCCTCTTTAGCTCAGTTGGCCAGAGCACGTGATTTGTAATCTCGGGGTCGTTGGTTCGAATCCGACAAGAGGCTCTAACAATTCAATGTAGTTAGGGAATACATCAAAAATGTATTCCCTTTTTTCACACACTTAGCCTTAGGTGGCTCCTGCAAATAGTGCTCTTCTGAGAGCTCAACCTGTCACCTGCGAACGTATATTGTTCCTCCGAAACTAAAATCCACAACATTTATTGGCAGCATGGATGTCGTATCAATTATTTTTACGATATTTGCCAATAATAAGATTTTAACATTCATGGAATTTAATGCAAAACAAATAGCTGCCTATTTAGGTGGCGAGGTAGAGGGTAATGACAATGCCACTGTTCAGACCTTCGCAAAAATAGAAGAAGGCTTTGAGGGTGCACTCTCATTCTTAGCCAACCCTAAATATGCCCATCACCTCTACGAGACACGTTCGTCAATCGTCTTAGTCAATAAGGACTTCACACCTGAGCGCCCGGTTTCAGCTACACTCATTCGAGTCGACAACGCTTATGAGGCCATAGCCAAACTTCTTTCACTGTACCAATCGACCATTGCACGTCGCACAGGTATTCACCCCACAGCCGTAATTGCCCCCACAGCCAAGGTGGGTAATGATGTATATCTCGGTCCTCACGTCTACATAGGCGAAGACGCCATAATTGGCGATGGTGCCCAGGTCTACGCCGGTACAGTGGTTGAAGAGCGTGCCAAGGTAGGTGCTGACACGATCCTCTATCCAAATGTAGTTATCTATCACGACTGTGAGGTGGGCAATAGAGTTATCCTCCACTCAGGTTGTGTAATTGGGGCTGACGGTTTTGGCTTTGCCCCTGCAGCTGATGGTTATGAGAAAATTCCTCAGATTGGCAATGTGGTCATTGAAGACGATGTAGAAATTGGCGCCAATAGCTGTGTAGACCGCTCCACCATGGGCTCTACATATATCCGCAAAGGTGTCAAGCTCGACAACCTCGTTCAGATAGCCCACAACTGCGATATAGGCTCACACACAGTGATGTCTGCGCAAGTTGGTACAGCTGGCTCCACCAAGATTGGTCAATGGTGCATGTTCGGCGGGCAAGTTGGCATCGTTGGCCATGCGCAGATTGGAGATAAAGTGCTTTGCGGTGCCCAAGCGGGCATAGCCGGCAGTATACCCAAGGGCAACGTGACCATTCAAGGTTCGCCAGCTATAGACGCCAAGAACTTCATGCGATCAAGTGCTGTCTTTAAGCACCTGCCTGAGATGCACACAGAGTTGCGCCGTCTGCGTAAAGAGCTTGATGCCCTCAAGCAGGAATAAGCCCCTCCTATTTCCACTTCCTCACCTATCCTCTTCCCCACCCTTTCCCTTAACCCTACACCGTTCTTAATATGTTAAAACAACGAACATTAGCCGGAAGCTTCTCCCTCTACGGTAAGGGACTTCACACCGGTCTGAGTCTGACTGTCACATTCAATCCTGCACCGGAAAACCATGGGTACAAGATACAGCGTATCGACCTACCCGGTGAGCCTATCATAGAGGCTATAGCAGAAAACGTGACTGATACCTCCCGTGGTACCGTTGTTGCCAAAGGCGAAGCACGTTGCAGCACCATTGAACACGCCATGGCCGCTCTTTACGCCTTGGGCATAGACAACTGCCTCATACAGGTGAACGGACCCGAGTTCCCCATCCTTGACGGCAGTAGCAGATTCTACTTGGAGAATATCCAGCGTGTGGGCATTGTAGACCAGAATGCCCCCAAAGACTTCTACATCATAAAAAAGAAAATTGAGTTCCGTGATGAAGCAACAGGCTCGTCCATTATCATACTCCCTGACGAGCAGTTCTCTATTACGGCCATGATTTCTTTTGACTCTCAGTTCATTAACAGTCAGTTCGCCACCCTTGACGATATGGGTGACTTTGGCAAAGAGATTGCCTCTGCACGCACCTTCGTCTTCGTCCGTGAGATTGAGCCCCTCCTGCAGGCCGGCCTTATCAAGGGCGGTGACCTTGATAATGCGATTGTTATCTATGAGCGTCAGATTTCTCAAGAGGCCCTTGACGCTCTGGCCGACCACCTCGGAGTGGAACACCGAGATGCTGGCAAACTTGGCTATCTCAACTCGCGGCCAT
This sequence comes from uncultured Bacteroidales bacterium, assembly GCA_945836755.1. Taxonomy (GTDB): domain Bacteria; phylum Bacteroidota; class Bacteroidia; order Bacteroidales; family Bacteroidaceae; genus Alloprevotella. The sequence goes on along the minus strand of CAMAMB010000034.1, from coordinate 11,105 downwards.
TAGTATGGGCCAACGAACCGGCACGCCACAAGCTGCTTGACATCATTGGCGACATGGCACTTATCGGTCGCCCCATTAAGGGACGCATCATAGCTACCCGCCCCGGTCATACCATCAACAACAAGTTTGCGCGACAGATGCGCCGCGAAATACGTCAACATGAAATTCAGGCACCTAACTACGACCCGAACGAGGCGCCCATCATGGATGTAAATCGTATTCGTGAGCTCCTCCCCCACCGCTATCCCATGCAGCTCGTGGACAAGGTTGTGGAGATGGGGGCCAATTACATCGTGGCCATCAAGAACGTTACCAGCAACGAGGCCTTCTTCCAGGGGCACTTCCCGCAGGAGCCTGTCATGCCCGGGGTCTTACAAATAGAAGCCATGGCACAGGCCGGAGGACTGCTCGTGCTCAACTCTGTCGAAGAGCCAGAACGATGGAGCACCTACTTCCTCAGGGTCAACGACGTGAAGTTCAGACAGAAGGTCGTGCCTGGCGATACTCTTGTCTTTAAAGTTGAACTCGTAGCTCCCATACGTCACGGCATATCCACCATGCATGGCTTTGCTTTCGTGGGCGAGACTGTTGTCATGGAATGCACATTCACAGCGCAGATTAGCAAGAACAAATAACTCCATTCTCTGAACCTGAGAAGTGACGCCTCACCTCAGCTATAATCTGACTTCCCCAAGACATACAACCGGCACTTTACCCTCAGCCGGTCACATTCAACACCTCCAACTTATGATTTCTCCCTTAGCCTACATACATCCAGAAGCCGTCATTGGCGATAACTGCGAAATTGGACCCTTCTGCTACATTGACAAGAACGTAGTGGTAGGTTCCGGCAACACACTCATGAACAGTGTCACCGTCCTTTCCGGTTCACGCATAGGCACAGGCAACACCATCTTCCCCGGCGCTGTCATTGGTGCTATCCCTCAAGATCTCAAATTTAAAGGAGAAGAGACCACAGCCGAAGTAGGTGACAACAATATTATTCGTGAGAACGTTACTATCAACCGAGGCACAGCGGCCAAGGGCAAAACCGTTGTGGGCAACAACAACCTGCTCATGGAAGGTATGCACGTGGCACACGACGTACTCATTGGCAACGGCTGTATCATTGGCAACTCCACCAAGATTGCGGGCGAAGTGGTCATTGACGACTGTGCTATCCTTAGTGCCAATGTGCTTGTCCATCAGTTCTGCCACATTGGCAGTTATGTGATGGTAGGTGGAGGCACCCGCACCAGCCAAGACGTTCCGCCTTTTACCATTGCAGCCCGAGAGCCCGTAGCTTATTGTGGCCTTAATCTTGTCGGCCTGCGCCGCAGAGGTTTCAAGCCCGAGACTATTGAAGCCATCCACAATGCCTACCGCATCATCTATCAAAACGGCAATCTCCTTAGCGAACGCTTGGACCAGGTGCGGTCTACCGTACCGGCCATTCCCGAGGTGCAATATATTCTTGATTTCGTGGGTAACTCGGCCCGTGGCATCATTCACAGCTAATAGTTTACTCATAAACACGAAAACCCTTTCCACGACACATTCAACTTATGGTATTCCGTATCAAATTTATATCTGATGAGGTAGATGGCTTCGTGCGTGAAATTAAAATCGACAGCGACGCTACCTTCTTAGATCTCAACCAGATAATCCTTGACTCATGCAGCTTCCCTGACGACCAGATGACCTCCTTCTACCTCTGTAACGAAGATTGGGAGCGAGGCATCCAGATTACACGTGAGGACATGGACGTCAGCAGCGCCGATGAAGACATCTACGTCATGGGCGATACCCGTCTCTCCGAGTTTATCGAAGATGAAGACCAGCACCTTGAATTTATTTTTGACCCCTTTTCCGAGCGAAGCTTCTTTCTCGATGTAGTTGAGTGCCTACCCGGTGAACACCTGTCCGACCCTGCTATCATTCGCGTAAAAGGGAAAGCGCCCAAGCAGCTCATGGATTTCGACACCGACATTGCCCATGTTGCTGCCGCCGTCACTGCGACGCCTGCACCGGCTGGCGCATCGTTCGACGACGACCTTGCTCTTGAAGGTGGTTTCAATGCAGATGAAATTGACCTCGAAGGTTTTGAGATTAGTGACGGAGAGCATTTCTGAACCGACGGATGCAAGTTGCGTCCATCATATATTATCCCCTCATACTCATAGTGCCTGATGTGCACTACCGCCAGCTGCTCACTCTCCTGTAGCTCCCTATCATGTGTAAATGACGGATTAGCACACTCCGCATATCCCAAGATAGGGAGCTTTCGTATCTGTTTACATATCAGATTGTTGCCTCTTCAAGCCGAACCCTCACGACGCTATCAACGCCCGCAGGATCCTACTTCCGACCTTTTCTAAGAGTTATGCCCTCCCATACCTTACTCGTACTCACCGGCCCCACTGCAGTAGGTAAGACGGACTGTGCCATTCGCTTGGCTTCCCACTTCAACTGCCCCATCCTCAACGCAGATTCACGCCAGATTTACCGCGACATACCTATTGGCACGGCCGCTCCTACTGCTGAAGAGATGAGGTCTGCCAAGCACTATTTTGTCGGGACACTCAACCTCACAGACTACTATAGCGCTGCACGCTACGAGGAAGAAGCCATCAACCTACTCCATCAACTTTTTCACGACCATCAAGTATGCATACTTTCAGGCGGCTCAATGATGTACATCGACGCCGTTTGCCATGGCATTGACAACATTCCCACTGTCGACGAAGACACACGCCGTCTGCTTCGCACACGCTATGAGCAAGAAGGCCTCGACACCTTGCTCTCTGAGCTCAGACTCTTGGATCCTGCATACTACGATAGCTGCGATAAGCGTAACCACAAGCGGGTGATTCATGCTCTCGAAATATGCTACATGACCGGCCAACCCTTCAGCAGTTTCCGCAGTGGGACTAAAGTCAGGCGCCCCTTCCACATAGTCAAACTCTGTCTGAACCGACCACGGCCGGAGCTCTTTGATCGCATCAACAGTCGTGTTCCGGCTATGATGAATAAAGGACTCCTTGATGAAGTCAAGAAGGTCCTACCCTACCGCCATTGCAATGCCCTCAACACTGTAGGCTACAAGGAGTTGTTCCATTATCTGGATGGAGAATGGTCGCTTGATTTTGCCATTGAAAAAATCCAGCGAAACACCAGGGTCTATGCCAAGAAGCAGCTCACGTGGTTCAAGAAGGATCCCTCCGTGCGCTTCGTCCACCCGGATGACGCAGTACAACAGGCCATCGACCTCGTCCGGTAGTTGCCTCATCGATATACTTCAGTCCTCTCACAATCTCATCGAAACATGAAGACACTTCCCTACATCGTTTTCAGCCTTCTCATGGTCTGTGCATTGTGCACAGGCATGAACAGCTACCATAGAACTGAAGATAAAATAGCGCAGGATGTTAAACAGGCATTGGAGCAGGTGCTCACTAAAATGCCGGACAATGTGATTACTACAGATACCATCCGTTGTTACCGGAGTCACCTCACCATTGCCGAGTTAAAGGATACGGCAGGCATCTCTATGCGAACCATACATAAGGATGGACGTTTGAGTATCAAGCTGGTGGCTGAGGCCAATTGTGGCTTTACTACCATAGTGATGATGTCAGACCAGAAGGCTTCCGGCTCACTCCTTGTGGTTGGGATATTGTGGTTGATGGGGAGCATGTGGTACATGAGAAGAAATAAGCCGGCGCTTATGCCCGACAGCCTGTCATATGGAGGCATTGTGTATCATGGTGGCAGGTTCTTGACCACACTGGGCGAGGAGATACGTCTTACACCCATGCAACATGCGCTGCTTGAGATGTTCATCACGACTAAGTCACATACACTATCGAAGCAAGAAATCTGTGACCGGCTATGGCCCAAGAAACCAGATGCCAGCGATACACTATACACGCTGATTAGGCGCACAAGACCTATCGTAGAAGCCCATAGCAACCTAAAAATAGAATCAGAACGAGGCAAATGTTATACTTTGAAAGTCAAATAAATAGCATTTTGTCTGCCAATAGTCAGATAATTGTCAGACTTACAAATTGGTCTTCAAGTCAACGAGCTATACATTTGCGTCAACCATTCTATTTAGTCCAAAATGCAGCGGTTGACTACACTATCTATTATTTTATTATCTGCCTTCTGTACCTATGCTCAGAACGTAGATAAGACCACCACTCTGAACGAAGTAACGGTAAAAGCAGCTAAGGTTGTGAACAAGCCTGAAGGTATGACCATCTATCCTACCGATGCTCAGAAGCTGGCTTCAACCAATGGCTACACCATGCTCGAGAAGCTCACACTTGCCAATCTTCGTGTAGATAATATCAATCACACCATCTCAACCATCGACAACAGGGGAAGCATTCAACTCAGAATTAATGGTGTGATGGTGAGCAAGCATGAGATGTTGGCTCTCTGCCCCAAGGATATCACCAAGATTGAAGTCATAACTAATCCCGGCGTTCGTTATGGCGAGGATGTAGCCTATGTCATCAATATCATTACCCGAAGGCGTAAGACCAGTTATACTATCGGCACTGACCTAACCACCGCGTTGACCACCAGTAAGGCTGAAGGTTCGGTATACACAAAGCTGAACAAGGGTAAGAATGAATGGATTCTCTCATACGATGTGAGTGGATATAGAACCACAGACACAAAAGCTACACAGCTGGCGGAGTACACCCTGACAGATGGAAGTATCTATACCATCAAACGAAACGATGTAAAATCACTCCGAGAATCCATCGCACACGATATAAAGCTTATCTACAATCAGGCAGACTCTACAGAGAACGTCCTTCAAGTTTCTTTGAGTGGTACATTCAATAATGTCCCCAATGAATACAATATGAAGGACATAGTCGATGGCGACCGCCATTATAGAGCTACGAGCAGAGAAAGGGAAAAGAGCTGTTCCCCGGTAGCTGACGTATACTACTTTCGTCAGTTCACTCCACGTCAGTCCATCACCGCCAATGCTGTAGCCACTTACATCTCCACCCAGGCTTTCAGCTATTATGACGAGGTCACCCCATATCAGTTTGAGGTCAATGGACACACGGCTTCGCTGCTATCCGAGCTGATTTACGAGAACAGATTGAAACCATTTACCCTGTCCTCCGGTTTAAACTATAGCTACAAATATATCAAGAACGACTATCTGGGTGACGCTTCCTCTTTGACCAAGACGAACCATAACAGGTGGTATGCCTTTAGTGAAATCAAGGGGGCTCTCCGACCTATCCACTACACTATTGGAGCAGGTGCAAGTTACATACACTATACTCAGAACAGCCACAGATACGACTTCTGGACCTTCCACCCCAAAGCATCGCTCTCGTATCACATCAACAAACACATGCAGCTGACGTATACAAGTCAGATGTCCAACCGTGCCTCGCGCATAGCGATGACAAGTGAGGCCATAATACGCACCAATAGTATGGAGTGGACTGTAGGTAATCCCAAGTTGAAACCTTCGCGCGATTTGGAGCAACGACTGAAGTTCTCATACAATACTCAACGTTTGCAGGCCTTCGTCGAAGGATATTACAAACGATGCCTTCACACCAACATGGCGCATTATGAACGGACGGACAACGATATGTTTCTTTATACCCAGATTAACCAGAAGGAGATAGACCTACTTAATCTCATGGTATATGGCAGTTACTGGATTGTGCCCGAGAAACTTCAGATAGCCGCCAATGGAGGAATGAACCGATGTTTCAATTACGGCTATGACTATACTCACTGCCAGACCTCATGGTTCTATGTAGGCAGCATCACCGCCTACCTTCGCCACTTCACACTACAAGGATATATAGATAATGGCTTCAAAATCCTGGAGGGCGAAACTAAGGCCCACAACGGAGCATATTCGGCCCTAAAAGTATCGTACGCCAGGAGGAACTGGCAAATCTCCCTGCTTTGGGCCAATCCTCTCCACCCAAATTACAAGATGTACGAGAACACACTACTGAACCGCTACCTCTATAAACACACGATAGGCTACAACCAGGACAGCGGAAACCGGGTGACCCTTAACGTTACGTGGCATATTAGTAGAGGCACCAAACATAAGTCTGCTGAAAAGCGAATCAACCTCCGCGATACGGACAATGGTATTATAAGATAAGGAGGGGGGAGTGACCAACATATTCTTACGTGCATGCAGACATAGGGAGATTGCCCCAGGCGATGGCCACATGCACATTCCGTCATTGTCAATGTACCACTAAAGGGGCGGATAACCCGGAACAGGGCGTGAGCCCTATCTAAGCAAGCCCCCACGTATTCCGGCCTTCAAGTGGTCGGGCTCGTAGACCATATTATATAGGTCGCCCTAAGTCAAAATCTCATTTAAAACGTGCCCCCGGAGGGGGGAAAAAAGTAAAGTATAGGGCTTGAGCCCAATCTAAACGGATTATCCGCACCCTTTCCGGACCCTGAGAAGTCGGCCGTATGTGCAATGGTCTCAGATTTGGGCATTGTTTAATATGGGGGGGCACATAATTCCAACCAAATACATGAAGGGGAAACTACATGTACATGTAGGAAGAACGGCATGTACATGTAGGAAGAACGGCATGTACATGTAGGTCAAACGGCATGTACATGTAGGTTTTCTTAGATGTACATGTAGGTCGAACGGGATATACATGTAGTTTGAACGGCATGTACATGAAGGAAATTATAGATGTACGTGTAGGAACTACCTGGATCTACACGTAGGGAGAATGGCATGTACATGTAGAAACCGCTTGCAGTACATGAAGCAAACGTCGGCTCGCCACCCACATATCCCCGACGCCCTCCCCATTACTCTCCCGCAACGCCCGGCCATGGCCAAATATAGTGTCACAAATGGGCTGGTAGTACGGGTTATTAGGTTAATGTTTATTAATTACGGAGGGAGGTAAAATGAACATCCTATATTTGTATTAGTATTTCCGGTCGCCTATATTGTGACCGTCCGCTGCAACTCCGGCCTCACAGATTTATACTTCAGTGTTCAATCCAATCACTTTATAACTTTACGCGTATGAAACGTATCTATCTAATCACCTCCTGTTTACGTCATGTGTTACCCAAATCGCATTTACCGCTTACTCTCCTCGTTCTGTTGCTCTGTCTCCCGGGCAGGGCACAAACCGACAGCGGGAACTACACACTCACTTTCGACCTCGTCCGCGGTCATGCTGAACTATCCCGCATAAAGGTTACGAACTCGGACTCCATTGACCTCGTCATTCCTGCCACCTGCGACATCGACGGTGTCACCTATCCCGTCAAGTTGACAGCATACGGCATCAGCGATGTGCGTAGCAATGACGGTTACTATTGCAGACGCTTGCGCAGCCTCACGGTTCAGGCGGAATGCGACTCACTGGTTTCGATTCACTCCTCATCGCTGCCCGGCCTCCGCACTCTCATCTTTGAAGGCAAGATGAAAGCCATGGGACCTAACTGGAGCCGCTACTCTTCCTTCACCGACAACCTCAGGAAACTGCGCCTGCCCGGCGGCACGGCAGAAGAACCCATGCGCTATTGGGGCGGCTCGTTCACGACCGACACGCTCCTCCTCCCCGACTATTTTAGCCTCATGGGTGGCAATTTCGATTGCACGAACGTGACCGTGGCCCCGAAAGTGATGTTCAACCGGAGGGCTCCGTTCTACTATTGCAGACGGCTCAAGAAAGCCGTGCTGGAAGAAGGGATTACCGACCTGCCTGGATTTTTTTTCTGCGGTTGCGACAGTCTCAAAGACATCACCTTCCCCTCCACTCTTGAACACATCGGCAGGAGCCTGCTTTCCGCTCGCCTGGAAAGAACTGAAGACGGAAAAGACATCCATCACCTCGTACCTTGGGCAGAAGCGCAGCCCGAAGGGGTGCTCTACCTCGGCAAAGTGGCCTACAACTATATCGGCAACCTGCCAGACGGCTCGGAAATCACCTTCAAGCCCGGCACCACCTGCATCCACACGGAATTATTCTACAAACCTGAACTCGACGGTTACCTCTGCAACTACAAACACCTGGGCAACGAACTCATCCTCCGCATCCCCAGCAGCGTGAAGTACATTCAGATGCCCTTTCAGGACAATGACCAGTTCAAGTTCGTGCTGGAAGAAGGGAATCCCTACTTCCGGGACAACGGCAACGAAGTCCTGATGGACGGCGGTAAAACGCTTTACTATGTGCGCCACGCTGCCGATGACAACTCCTACACCATCCCCGAGGGCGTGGACAGCATCTGCTACGGCGCACTCAGTACCCTCTCGCCCCTTGATGTCCTCACCATCCCCGCTCACGTCAAAGGCGCGAAATGGGCTGATGCCGGAATGCCCTACAACGGCGGAACGGCATCCTGCAGCCTCCTGCCCTCCACCCGTCTGCTCCAAATGCAAGGCAGCTGCAGCGGCGACATTCACGATGTAGAGGAAATAGTCTGCTCGGCCAACCACGTAAACCTCATCGTCTACCGGAGGAATACCCAACTGCGCAGCGTCACCTACACCGATGGCGTGACCGAGCCGGGCTATATCGGCCCCGACGCCTACACAACAGACTGGCAGTTAGCCTACGCCGACGACTTCCGGCTTAACCTCGCACCCCATATGTCGCTGCCCGACAATTTCCTGTGGAGCTACCCCCACTCCGAAATCACGCTGCCCGAAGTCAGCAGCATGAGCCAACATGTATTTTCTAACCCCAGGTGGCAGGATAATCCCGACGACAGCTACACTTCGGGGTACAGGAACAAGATCCTGACCACTGTGAACTTGAGCGGTACGGGACTCACCACCCTTGATGTCAACTTCGATGCCCTCCCCTCATTGGAAAAAGTTGTATTGCCTGATGCCATGGAACACTTGGAAAGCAGTTTCCAGGAATGCACCAAGCTGACCACCCTCACGCTGCCGGCCGCCTGCACTTCCATAGCCACCGAAAACACGAGTGCCCGCTTCCCCTGGAGTTTGGCAACCATCAATGGCGGCGAGCAGGTGGAAATGATAGGCGCGAACGCGCTGGGTGGCACTGCCTGGCTCAGCCAGCAAAAAGGATTGGTGACTCTCGGCCGATGCGCCTATACGTACATGGCCCAGACCGAAGGGGAAAAGGAAACGATTGAGATACCCCAAGGCATCCGCACCATCGCTCCCGGTTTCCTTACGAACGGCACTCTTCCTGCCAACTGCGTGGCTCTGCCCCTCAACATACCCGAAGGCGTAACCATTATTGGCAAAAATGCCTTCGAAAAATCTACTGCCGCCATCACGTCAGAAGCCTCTCTTCCGCTCCCCGCTTCCCTCGAAGAAATCCAGGAAAAGGCTTTGGCCGGATTTGTCCTGCGCATCCATACGCTGCACCTGCCCGCAGCATTGAAGCGGTTGGATAACAACGCACTCAACTGGCAATGGCTCAACAACAGAGACAGCCTCCATTGTTACCTGCCTGCCGCCAATGTTCCCGAAGTAACCCAAACCTCGTTCGGCAGCCTCCCGTCCAGACAGACCGCCCTCATGAAGCTCCACGTGCCCTTAGGCACCCGCGAAGCTTACGAGGCCTCTGTATGGGCGGACATATTCAAAGGAGGAATAGAGGAAGACCCCTCCATGGGAACAGGCATCCAAACCGCCGAAACTGAAGACAACAGCCTCCGCTTCACTGCCGACGGCGTGTTCGTCAACGGCTCCGCCACCATCTACGATGCCTCCGGTGCCCTCCTCATCCAAGCCCCGAAGGGCGGACACATCGCCCTGCCCCACGGCATCTACCTCGTCCGTCTGGCAGACCGTACCGTGAAAGTGGTTCGCTGAAGCTGACATTCACAACGATCCCCGTGCCGCCGTGTAACCTGGGTTAAAAAGGAAACTTGAATTTAATTATAAATTGATGAAGCGCGTAGCCATTGGAACCTTACAGTTCTGATGGCTACACCTTTTATATAGCCCATACTTATACCATTACATGGGATTGCCTATAACAATCCCGAATTGGACTATCTGTAAGTGAGATCTCTGCACCCGAGTCTTAATATTCCCCAATTAATAGTTGATATATCGCTTTTCCTGATTTCGTCATGCGTTACCCAAATCGCGTTTAACCCATTCTTCGACCAAGCGGTATAGTTCAGCCTGCTCGTCATTCATACCGAGCATCACCTTGGTTAGCCTAAGCTGGAACCGGAGAAACAGGCAGACCATAGGCCCGACCGTGGCCGTGTGTTCTTTCTATGAGCAGACAGGGCACACACCGGGACTGTCAAAGTCTGTATACCTTGAAGTGGTAAGTCAGAGAGCCTTCGTTCCACATGGAGAAGTTGGTACCCCAGAGATTGTTGCTAAGATTAAGATGTAGGCCTGCGCGGAGGAGGTAGGTCGGTTGAATAGTTCAGGCCGCGAGCCCCGCCAATGGCCACCAGGAAGGCCTCTTCACTCTGAATGCGAAAAGTGCCGCCTGTAGTCTGTATGTCGACAAAGCGGTCGATGCCGTGTATCTGGCGGTTGCCTCGCTCCACCACGTCGCTGACGTCGACCATCTCACCCACCTTCTCGGCAAAGATGGCCACTACAACGCGGGCCGAGAACGACGGCCAATACGACTCGCGCAGACGGACGGCGGGCTTCCCCATAATGGTCAGCGCGATGTCAGCATGGCTTCCGTCACAGCTTTCGAGGCAGTCCACCTGGATGGCCTGTGGCAACATACAGCTGTCGACCCCAATCGCAGGCGTAAGACCCAGCGTGGTGACAGTGTGGATGTGCCCCTTCTCCTTTCGCTGCCGGCATTCCTTAACGTGCGCCCTCAGCACTGCCGACACAGCGTTGGAAGCAGACAGTCCGGTCTTGCTGAGGTCGTCGAAAGCCCAGCCGAAGACTACGCGAAGGTAGTGGCGCAGGAAGTCGTCGTAATCTGCTGCCGCATAAACACGATAAGTGAGGCTGTCGAGGGACAATGTGCCCCCCAAGAAGGCTCGCGCTCCATAGCCCACCCATTGCTTCCACCTTGATACTGTTTCTTTGAGTGTGTCTGAGCGAAGACACAAAAAAGGGACCTGTCTAT
>CAMAMB010000033.1 GCA_945836755.1 uncultured Bacteroidales bacterium | reverse complement strand
TACATGTAGTTCTAACGGCATGTACATGTAGTTTTTCCTGGATGTACATGTAGTTCTAACGGCATGTACATGTAGGCATCGCGACAGACCTTCGGGCTCAGAGACGGATGAGCTGCGTGACGAAGATGTTGTATATAAGCTGGATAAAGAGGAAGGCCGTCAGGAGGAGCTTGCCCACCCAGCGGGGACGGACGGTGTAGATGAGGCAGGGAAAGAGCAGCAACTCGACGAAGCCGAAGAGGTCGCTGATGCGGAAGGCCAGCACGGGCATGAACGAGAGGGCAGAGAAGGAAAGCAGGGAGAGGGCAAACACCTTGAGCAGCAAGGCTGTCTCGCGACCGCACGCTCTGACCACGTCGTACTTCCAGAGCAGGAAGTAGAAGATGGCCATCTTCAACAGATAGATGAGGTTGAAGATGTTGATGGTGTCCATCTCCATCGTGCCAGCGTCGCGCAGCTGTTCATAGAGTTCCAGCTTCTCCTGAACGAAGGGAATGGGGAACGCCATGAGGAAGTTGAAGTGTAACACGCCCATGGCGAAGCCCACCATGGGCACTGCCATCAGCACGCACTTCCACCAGCGGGTGAGACGGCCGTTGCCCAACAAGACCAAGGGGAAGAGCACGAGGCTGGAGATATGGAAGAAACTGGCGCAGGTGATGCTCAAGAGGTAGGCACGGCGGTGGCCCTTGAGCAGATAGACAAGGCCCACGAGAAACCAGGCCGTGGCCAACGAGGCACGCACCTGGGTGAGGTCCTGAAGCAGAAAGAAGTAGCTGAGCCATACGAGCAGGGGATAGAACCAGTAGGTCTCTATGCGGCTGATGGCCCACAGCTTCAGGGGGATGCCTATGCAGGCGTAGATGATGAAGATGGCGTAGGCTCCGCCCAGCAGGCCCTTGGCCACGGCGGCAATGACGATGAAGGTGGGCTCGACGAGGTCGTCACCCCATGTGCCCTCGGCCATGCTGAGATAGTTGTCGATGTCGGCCACACTGCCGTAAGGCTTGAAGCCACAGATGAGCACCATGCTGAGACCCACGGCCACATAGACCCAACGCAACGCGCCGTCCTTCTTCTCCGTTTCGACAAAGGCGAGCACGGCCACGAAGACAAACAGCAGGATTACTATGGAGGCGAACAACATAGACAGATGGATGGGGCTGGGAGGAGGGCGGCTTCAAAGACTGGGGAGGGTGAAGCCGATGGTCAGAGTAAGAAGAAAAGACCCCCTACAATTTGAGAGAAGGGTCTTTGACAAGAATATATACGCTGGTGGCAATGAAGGCAAGGAAGCACATGGCCACGACAAAGAGCATGCGCTTGGGGCCGGTGGGCTTGACGGGCACGGTGGCGTTTTGCAGGATGGTGAAGGCGGGGGTACGCTCGAGCACCTTGGCCTGGGCGAGGGAGAGCTGCTGGCGCATCATGCTGTACTGGTTGTAAGCCAGCTGCATCTCGTTTTCGAGGGCAGCCTCTTCGGTCTTGTAAGACGAGAGGACTACGCCATAGTGGGAGTCGACATAGGCGGAGTATTTCTGCTGTGCCTCCTGATAGTCCTTGCTTGCCTGCTTGACGAGCTGCTCATAGTGGCTGAGGTCGTTCTTGGCCTTGCGCGTACGATAGTCAATGATGAAGTCTTGGAGATGCTGGCTGGTGATTTGCGCCAACTGCGCCGCCACCTTAGGGTCTTGGGCCGTGGCAGAGAGGGTAATGACGTTGGTCTTCTTGTCGACGGAGCTGCTTACGCTGCTCATGACGCCGGTGATAATCTTATCCTGGATGGGGGTAAGTACAAAGGGGTCGATGTCGAGTACATCCTTGCCGCCCGTCTCCTTACGCTTCTGGGCGTCGGATTTAAGCGCCTTGACCACCCACGCGGCGGCCAGCTGCCACCAGGGAGCCGTCTGGACAGTGGTGAAGTACTTGCCGTAGGGCCCTTTGAACGAGCCGTCTTCGGTGGTGACCTCCTCTTTGAGCAGGGGGACGATGAAGGCTGTGCTCTTCATGACGTCGGGGTAGAACATGGGAGCTATGGCGTCGCCGCCTTCGAGGCCGCCGAGGTTGACGCCCACCATGGAGGCCATGGAGGCAAGGCTGCTCTCTCCGCCACCGACCGAGGCCTCGGGAGCCAGCATGACCTTGACCGTGTAGTAACGGGGTATGCAGACGATGAGCAGGCAACTCAGGACGAAGGTGACCACGCAGGGCAGGAGGTAGCTGCGCCAGTGGGCGACGAGGCTGCGGGCGATGAGGTCGAGCCTTATTTCACGCTTGATGAGAGACGTGGGCTGCGCGGTATCTATGGTGTCAGACGGCTGCTGACGCTGTGCTTGTTCCATAGTGAATATAGGGGGTTGTGGAGCGGACGTAGGACCGGGGTGGCTGTAAGCCTTGGACGCGGCCCTTACTTCTGCACGATGTTGGAGATGACGAGGCCGAGGGTGCTGAGCGTGGTGGCCAAGGGGAGTATCTCGGTAAGGGAGAGGCCCTTACGCTTCTTCTTGGAAGGCACGAGTATGGTGCAGCCCGGCTCGATGTCTTTGGCCGAACGTACACGGGTGACTGTGCCGTTCATGTTGATGGCAAAGATTTTGCTCTTCTTGGCACGATGACCGTAGCCGCCGGCCTGATCGATGTAGTAGCTGAGCGGCTTGTTTTTGACGTAGACCACCGAGTTGGGGTACATCACCTCGCCGTTGACATTGACGGTGTTGGAAGCCTGGGGCACTATGAGTTTATCTTGGTCCTCTAAGCGGAGGTCGTAGTTGTCGTCGCCGGGATTTTGGAGGGCTTTCTCCAAGTCGATGGCCACTCTGTAAGTGTCGCCGAGGTCGAGCTTGCTGAAGGTAACGGAGTCCTGGCTCATGGCGAGCTTGACGAGCTGCTCTCGCTTGAGCTTCTCCTCGGGCGTCATGATGCGCTCTAAATGGGCGCCGTGGGCGTAGGCATAGGAAGTGAGCCCACCGGCCACGGTGACGAGGTCGCTGAGACGCATGCCCTTGCGGTCGATGGCATAAGTGCCTTCAAAGGCCAGCTCGCCTATGGCCCTGACATGCTGCTGCTCTACATAGCCTGGGCTGCGACGCACAAAGACTTCGTCAAAAGGCTCGAGCTGGAAACCGGGCTGTCCGTCGATCACAAAGCCTTCCTTCACCTGGAAACTATAAGTCTGTGCGACCGTAGCGCCCACGACGGAGGCCTTGCTGTTGCGCACGCGACGGGCCACGTCCACCTTCATGACCGAGGCGGCATCGGTGAAACCGCCGGCCTGAAGGATGGCAGCCTCTATGGTCATGCCTTCCGCAAACTCGTATTCGCCGGGCGACTGCACCTCGCCGTAGACGGCTATCTGCTGTGCATCAAGGAGGGCCTTGCGCGAAGAGACGAAGACGGCGTCTTCATTCTTCAGAGGCACGTCGGCCACGGTGTTGTCCATGACGCCCTTGATGTCCACTTCGATGACAGAGAGGGTGCGGTCAGGCTTGAGGCGGTGGATGATGGCGCGGGAGGTCACAGCCTCTTCGCTCAGGCCACCGGCAGCCTCTACAAGCTGGCGGAGGGTGTTGATGGAGCCGTCCATCTGGTACATGCCCGGCCTCATGAAGGCTCCCTTGGCCTCGACCATGTTCTTGTAGCGGTCAAGGGCCTTGTCCACCTCTAAGGCGTCGCCGTCGCACAGCTGGAACTTATTGCGCTCGAACTCGTCGATGGTGTAGACGCTCATCTCGTTGCCGGCCTTACGCACGAGGCGGACGTTGCCGGTAAAGGCGTCGCCCGTGAAGCCACCGGCATACTTGATAAGGGTGCCCACACTCTCCTTGGAGGTCATCTCGTAAAACATGGGCCGCTTGACCTTACCAGTGACCTCGACAAGGCACTCGTAAGGACCGACGATAATGACATCGCCCGAGTTGAGGCGGACGTTGCCCCGCATGTTGCCGTTGAGGATATAGTCGTAGATGTCGCAGGTAGAGATAAGGCGGCCGCGGCGGTAGACACAGATGTTACGGAGAGTTCCTATCTCATTGGTACCACCGGCCATATAGAGCGCATTGAACACGGTGGCAAAAGCCGAAAGGGTATAGGAACCAGGAGTCTTGACCTCGCCCATCACGTCTACGGTAATGGTGCGTGTTTGACCCAGCGTGAGACGAATGCTTGAGCCGCCGTAACGCGCGCCCAGCAGGCTGCGCAGACGGGCACCGGCCTTGGCCACAGTCAGTCCGTCGACCTGGATAGGGCCATAGCTGCTCACGTCGACGGTACCATCGGGAGAGACGGTGGAAGAGATGCGCTCCTGCGAAGCACCATATATATCAATATTGACCACATCGCCAGGGCCCAGCACATAGTCTTGGGGCGTAGCGATATTCATGTTGGGCTCAAACGATAGCTTCTTGTTATTGAAAATATCACGGCCAAAGACCTTTACAGGCTTCTCTCCCTCCGGCTTTTCTTCCTCGTCGAGGCCAAGCTCATCGAGGGCCGCTTCCATCTCTTCGTCGACGCTGGCATATTCCTGAGGCTTTTCTTCCTTCTCAGTCGACTTGTCAGTCTGCTTCTCGGAGGTGTTCCTCTTACGCATACGCGACTGCTCAGCCGTAGTCTTCTTCTGCGGCTCTGTCAGCTCCTTCTGCTCCTTCTCATAGCGCTGACGCAGACTGCGTATCTTGTCGACAGTCACCCCTTGCTCCATCAGATTTTTAACTATTTGGGAGCGGTTAGTGCCCTTCTGCGTCTCAGTCTTTATATAACTGATAATCTGGTCGTCTGTCATGGTGGAGCGGTTCTGCGCGAAGGTCACAAGGGCCACCACGGACAGGAGCATACACAAGGTCAAGAAACGTTTGGCTATATTCATGGCTATATGAAGATGCGTAAGGTGATGTGGGAGGACTGTCTGAGAAAGGCTGCGCCCCTCGCAGGGGAAGGGCCAACTCATAGGATAGAACGAGCCTACAGACAAGTTTATTGCAAAAGTAGAGTATTTTTCATTGTCCACCAAATAGATAGTACATCTTATGGTTGTCGTCGAACAATAAGGGGCGCTGAGTTTCGGCCGCCCAGTATGGGGCTACGGGAAATATTTTGGGGTTAAACTCGAAAAAATCAACGAGATTTGCCTTGTACACCAAGCAAAACGAGTACTTTTGTACGGAAAACCCATAACCATTATCTAAAGTACTATGACACTTATAAAATCAATCTCAGGTTTCCGCGGCACCATTGGCGGCCGTCCCGCAGATACACTCAACCCTGTAGAGATTGCCAAGTCCGTTTCAGCTTATGCTTCTCTGCGTGAGAAAGTAGTGAACCGCACCTTCCGCCGAAAGGTGGTCGTTGGACGCGACGCCCGCATGAGCGGCGAGATGGTCAGCCACGTGGTATGCGGCACTCTCATGAGCATGGGCTTCGATGTAGTCAACATCGGCCTGGCCTCCACCCCGACCACGGAGTTAGCCGTCACCATGGAGCGCGCCTGCGGTGGCATCATCATCACCGCCAGCCACAACCCCCGCCAGTGGAATGCCTTGAAGTTCCTCAACGAGAAGGGTGAATTTTTACCTCCCTCCGAGGCATCTGAAGTGGTACGCATCGCCAACAGCTGCGACTTCGAGTTTGCCGACGTCGACACCCTTGGCTGCTACACCAAGAACTTCAGCTACGACCAGCGCCACATCGAAATGGTCAAGGACCTGGAGCTTGTCGACGTCGACGCTATACGCCGTGCCCACTTCACCGTAGCCATTGACACCGTCAACTCTGTGGGCGGCATCATCCTGCCCAAGCTGCTTGGCCAGTTAGGCGTTACGCAGGTGACGGGCCTCAACACCGAGACCACCGGCGACTTTGCCCATAACCCCGAGCCGCTCAAGGAACACCTCTCCGAGATACGCAACCTCCTGCGCAAGGGACGCCACGACCTCGGCATCGTAGTTGACCCCGATGTAGACCGTCTCGCCCTTGTCTGCGAAGATGGCACCATGTTCGGCGAAGAGAATACCCTCGTGGCCTGTGCCGACTATGTGCTCCGCCATACTCCCGGCCCCACCGTGTCTAACCTCTCCTCCACCCGCGGTCTGCGCGACGTCACCGAGAAGTATGGTTGCAACTACACCGCAGCAGCCGTCGGCGAGGTGAACGTAGTGACCAAGATGAAAGAGACCGGCGCCGTCATCGGCGGCGAGGGTAACGGCGGCGTCATCTACCCCGCTGCCCACTCCGGACGCGACGCCCTCGTAGGCATCGCCCTTATACTCACCCACTTAGCCAAGACAGGCATGCGTGCCTCCGAGCTCCGCGACTCTCTGCCGCAGTACTTCATTGCCAAGAACCGCATCGACCTCGATCCCACCACCGACATCTTCAGCATACTCAAGAAGGTGAAGGAGCTCTACAAGAACGAGACCGTGACCGACATAGACGGCGTCAAGATAGACTTCGCCGACAAGTGGGTACACCTCCGCAAGAGCAACACCGAGCCTATCATCCGCGTCTACTCTGAGGCCCACACCATGGAAGAGGCTGACGCTCTCGGCAAGCAGATTATGGACATCGTCTATAATATGACCCAGAAATAGTAAACGCCTGCGCCATTTACCATTGACGCAGCCACTTATCAGGAAGTGCCTCCCCCTCGCTGCGTGGAGGCGCTTCTTTTTCATTCACACCCTCCCACTCACTCTTTCCCCCATTATCATGCGCAAGAATCTCCTGCTCTTCTCGCCGCTACTCCTTCCCGCTGTGGCCGCCGCACAGGGACGTTACAACGTGGTCTATATCATGACCGACGACCATACAGCCCAAATGATGAGCTGCTACGACACACGCTACGTAAGCACCCCCAACCTTGACCGCATCGCCGCCGACGGCGTGAAGTTCGCCAACTCCTATGTGGCCAACTCGCTCTCAGGACCTTCGCGAGCCTGCATGCTCACCGGCAAGCACTCCCACAAAAACGGCTTCACCCATAACGAGCACGGCATCTTTGATGGCTCGCAGCAGACCATGCCCAAGCTGCTCCGCCAAGCCGGTTACCAAACGGCCATCGTCGGGAAATGGCACCTCGTCAGCCTACCCACCGGATTTGACTACTGGAACATCGTGCCCGGCCAAGGCGACTACTACAACCCGGACTTCATCACCATGCAGAACGACACGGTGCGCGAAAAGGGATATATCACCAACATCGTCACAGACAAGGCCATCGACTGGCTCGAACACAAACGCGACCGCAGCCGACCCTTCGCCCTCTTCATCCACCACAAGCCCTGCCACCGCTGCTGGCTACCGGAGATGAAGTACCTCACCGAGTACGAAGACAAAACCTTCGCCCTGCCGCCCACCTTCACCGACAACTACGAAGGACGCCCCGCAGCACAAGCCCAAGAGATGGCCATCGCCAGCAACCACGACATGGACATTGTCTACGACACCAAGATGTATCGCCCGGGCATGAAGACACGCCTCACAGAGAACTACTTAGACATGATAAGCCGCCTCGACAGCGCCGACCTGCAACGCTACAACGACGTCTACGAGCCCATGGCACGCGACTTCTACCGCCGCCATCTCACAGGCAAGGCTCTGGCCGAGTTCAAGTACCAGCGATACATGCGCGACTACGCCAAGGTGCTCAAGTCGCTCGACGACAATGTGGGGCGCACCCTCGACTATTTAGAGAAGGCAGGGCTGCTCGACAGCACCCTCGTCGTCTACACCTCCGACCAGGGCTTCTACATGGGCGAGCACGGATGGTTCGACAAGCGCTTCATGTATGAGGAGTCGCTATCCACTCCCCTCGTCATGCGACTGCCCGCAGGCTTCAAGGCCAAGGGCACCATCAACGAGATGGTGCAGAACATTGACTACGCCCCTACTTTCCTCGACCTCGCAGGCGCTCCCATCCCAGACGACATACAGGGACGCTCCCTCCTGCCCCTGCTCAAGGGCAAGCACCCTAAGGACTGGCGCAAGTCTATCTACTACCACTACTATGAGTACCCGGCCGAGCACTCTGTCAAGCGCCACTACGGCGTGCGCACGGCCGATGGATGGAAACTCATCCACTTCTACCGCGACATCGACGTGTGGGAACTCTACAACCTCAACGACGACCCGCAAGAGCTGCACAACATCTACGGGCAGCCCGGCACTGAGAAGGTCACCCGGCGCCTCATGAAGGAACTCGTGAAACTACAACAAGAGTACGACGACCAGACCGCGCTCAGCCTCAATGGCAGCGCCACGCGATAGTCGCCTCCCCCACAGCGGCTGTAACCACCGGCCGCCATCTTCCCCCGCCGGCCCGGGCGGCTACTGCCTGTAACGAAAAAGCTCCAAGCCTCGCAGCTTTCACTGCCTTGCTTGGAGCTTTTACTATATGTACATCCCGTCTCGCGGAGAGGGTGTGGCGCTGTCGCGCGATAGTCGCGAGGGCAGCCGCAGCCGCTTCTACGCGTCGATGGTCTTCACCACGCGGGCCGGGCTTCCCACGGCGATGCTGAAGGGCGGTATGTCGCGCGTCACCACAGAGCCGGCGCCAATGACTGAATAGTCGCCGATGGTCACCCCCGGCATGACGCAGACCCCTTCGCCCAGATGGACGTTCTTGCCTATCTTCACCGGCCCGCGGCTATAGAGGGGCCTGTGGCGGGGCGGCACGAGGAGGTCGGCGCGCGAGGTGGAGCCATGTGTGTGGTCGGTGATGTAGCAGCGTGCCCCCATCGTGGTGTACTCGCCTATCTCGATGTGGTTGAGGCATCCTATGTGGCAGTACGCCTGTACGACCACCCCGTCGTGGAGCACGAGGCGGGGTTTGAAGTGCTGGTTGGTGTTGGCCCAGTGGTCTACGCAGTCGATGCGGGCGTCGTGGGTAAACTCCACGTCCTTGCCTATCTCCATATACTTCATGCCTGAGACGTACACGCGGCTGCCGTTGACTATGAGGCGCTTGCAGCTACCCATCTGGTGTTGCAGATAGGCTGCGTAGAGCATGCTGTAGAGGCTGCGCCACCTGCGGCTGAGGGCCGGCCACCCGCCATGGGCGAAGGGCCAGGTCAGTAGGTCGAAAAGGGGAAGCAGTATTCGTTTCATCTTCTGTGGTTTGAGGATAATTCTATCGGTGAGGTCGGCGCCGGGTGCGGGTGCTAAGCTTTGCGGAGGCGCTGCATCAGTTTGTTTCTCACGAAGGAGCGCTCGGTCGCCGTAAGTCCCAGCCCGGCTACCACGAGGGCCGTCCATGCCAGGATGAGGAGGCAGAAGCCCACATGGCTCCACCAGCTCTCCAAGGGCAGCGCGCCGTGCAGCCATAGCAGGGGCGCCACAGTGGCCAGGCCGGTGGCTGCGATGCGCCCGAACACCTGCTTCATGAAGTCGGTCAATGACAGGCCGAACAGCCCCCGGCAGACCATCATGCGCAGCATCTGCGTCAGCAGCGTAGTGGCCAGCAGCGTCGCGAAGAGCCACTCCACAGCGCCTAACCACTTCACCACGGCGAAGCCTATGGGCAGGGTGGTGAGCATCGTCAGTCCCACCACCAGATAGTAACGGCGCACGCGCCCGGTGGCGGCAGCGGCTACCATCATGGGGTTGGCCACGCAGTCTACCAGTGACACACAGAGCAGGAGCCTGATAAACGAGGCTGCGTGTGTTGGCTCTGAGCCCAACCACAGCCGCAGCACAAACTCGGTCTCTATCCCTAACGGCAGGGCCATGAAGAGCATGAGCAGGAAGGAGAGGCGCGACGAGGTCAGCACGAGCCAGTTGGTGCGCACGCTGTCGCCTTGTGAGTACGACTTGGTGATTTGCGGGTTGATGGCGGTCTGAAAACTGGAGATGAAGGAGGTGACGGCCGTCTGCACCTGGAAGGCTACGCCGCGTGCCGCGTTGACCACAGGGCCGCCGAAGTAGTTGAGCATGAGGTTAAGGCCGTGGGTGTTGGCCACCAGCGAGAGGTTGCCAAACGTATTCCAGCCCATGAACGAGAGCACTTCGCGGTAGAGCTGTCCGTCGCTCACCCACTTGAGTGCCAATGCCGGGTAGCGCCGCCGGCAGTAGAGCCAGTAGACCGCCCGCACGATAATGGCCTCTGCCAGCATCATGCCTCCGTAGGCCATGAGCATCAGCGGGGGAGGCACGAGGTAGAGGGCCAGCGTGGCGCAGAGCTTCAGCAGCACGTCGAGAATGGTGATGCCGGCGTAGGCGCTCATGTCTTCATGGGCGATGATGGCTGCCACGGAGGGCACGCTGACTATCATGAGCATGCCCGAGAAGAGGGAGCAGCCGAAGACCACGAGCACGTCGGTCAGCTTCTCGGCCGGGAAGGTCAGCAGGTGGAGGATGTACCATCCGCCGGCCAGGGCGCCTATCACCACCACGCCTATGCCTAACAGCAGATGGAGGATAGAGGCCACGGAGTAGACGTCGCGCAGGTGGGCTTTGTCGCCGCGGCCTAAAGCCACGGTGATGAAGCGCTGCGTGGCGGTGGCCATGGCGTTGTTGAGAAACATCAGCACGAAGACGATGCCTCCGACCACGTCGTAGAGACCATAGTTCTCTACCCCCATCACGCGAATGAGCACACGGCTGGTGTAGAGGAACACCGCCATCTGGAAGAGCATCCTGAAGTAGAGTATCAGGGTGTTCCTGGCCACCCTTCGGTTATCGGCGTTGGCTGACATGGTCTGTGGGTTTGTGTCGTGGCGGCTGCGCGGGTCTTGGGAGCATTTCCCGCCCCTTGCAGCCCGTGGTATCAGTCGTTGATGGCGGGCAGGGTGGCGTACTGACGGCTATAGCGCAGCATCTGGGCGTCGTAGGGCTCTGAGTAGTCGAGGCGCACGTCGGTGATGCGGCCTTCGCTGTCGCGCACTGCTTCATAGACGGGGTTGATGAAGCCCTTGTAGGGCGCTATGTGCAGCCGCTCGTAGCGGGCGAGCACTTCCTTGTGGAGCGTGGCGTCCACCTTGACGCCGTAGTCTTCGACGAGTCTGCGGGCTGCGTCATAGTCACCCTCGCTCTTGATGCGCTGCACCTCTGCGAGCAGGCTGCCGAAGAGGGCGCGCAGGGCGGCGTAGTCGTTCACCTTGACAAAGGTCTTTCCCTTGCGTTTCACGAGTTCCACCACCTTGTCGGCCTTTCCCTTCTCGTACACCCAGTGTGCGATGAGGGCGCGGTTACGCATGTGGGCCTCCTCTATCTGTTGTCCGGGCTTGATGCGCACGAGTTGTGTCATGAGGCCGTTCATCATGTAGGTGTAGTACTGGCTTTTGTAGGCGTCGGCATTGGGGGTCAGCCCCAGTTCCACGAGTTTGCTGTCTGCCAGGTAGTAGAGGCCGAATAGGTCGGCGCGGGCTTCTTCGATGGTTGAACCGTAGGCTTTAAGGGTGTCGGGGTCGGTGGTGGGCAGTAGCTTGCCGCTGCCGTGGCCCAGACATTCGTGCAGGTCGGTGTGCAGGTTGTCGCAGAGGTCGCCGTAGTCGGCCATGAGGCGTCGTGTCTCTTCGTCGATGACGAACTCTTTGTCCATCCCGCTTCCGTGTGCGGCCTTGCTGTAGGCGTCCATGAGGTTACCTATGGTCACGCTCTTCGAGCCATACTCGCGGCGCACCCAGTCTGAGTTGGGCAGGTTGATGCCGATGGCGGTAGAGGGGTAGAGGTCGCCTCCGAGGATGGCGGCGGTGATGACCTTGGCGCTGACGCCCTTGACCTTCTCTTTCTTAAACTGCGGAGCCACGGGTGAGTGGTCTTCAAACCACTGTGCGTTCTGGCTGAGCTTTTCAGCGCGGGCTGTGGCAGCCACGTCCTTGAAGTTGACGATGGCTTCCCACGATGCCTTCATGCCTAAGGGGTCGCCATAGCTTTCGGTGAAGTAGCAGGTGAAGTCAACGAGGCTGCGGGTGTCTTTGAGCCAGTGTATGGTGTAGTCGTCGAAGGTGCGCAGGTCGCCGGTGCGGTACACTTCCACGAGCAGGTCTATCACCTTCTGTTGCTCTTCGCTCTCGGCGTAGGGCCGGGCCTTCAGCAGGTTGTCGACGATGCGTTCGAGCGCGCCTGTATAGAGGCCGCCCACTCTCCACACGCGTTCGGTCAGACGTCCGTAGTCGTCGAAGTCGAGGCGGCTGTTCATGCCCATCATGATGGGACAGGGGTCGCCGGCCGGCTTACGGGCTGCGTAGAAGTCCTCTGCCTGTTTCTGCGTAATGCCGGGGGCGTAGTAGTTGGCGGCAGAGGTGGCCACGAGGTCGTCGCCGTCTTTCTGGTTGACGCGCATGGGCATGACGGCGGGGTCGAACATGACGGGGAACACCTCGTCGCACAGCCCATCCACGCTCTGCCCCTTGGCGAGGGGGAGCTTGTCGGCGCTCACCTCGTGGAGGGCGGCACGCAGCTCTTCGGGCTTGAAGGCGGGCAGGAACTTGTCGCAGCCGTAGTGGTGGTGTATGCCGGAGGAGAACCACACGCGTTTCAAATACTCGGCGAGGGCTGTATAGAAGGGGCCTTTACGGTCGCCTTTATAGTCGGTGTAGACGGCTTCGAGCAGGGCGCGTATGCGCAGGTTGTAGCGGCCGTTCTGGTCGAAGAGGATGTCGCGGCCGGCGAGGGCTGCCTCTTGCAGGTAGTAGATGAAGGTCTTCTGCTTCAGCGTGAGGGCATCAAAGCCTTCCACGCGGTAGCGCAGCATCTGTATGTCGGCAAACTTCTCATCGTTGTAGTCGAAGGGCTTCGTCTCAGCGGCTGTCTCGACCTGCCGCGCAGAGACACTGACAAAGGTGGAGGCAGTGGCAAGCATCATGGTCAGCAAACGGATTTTCATAAGGTATGGAGTGTATGGTCTGTAACGCCGGCCCGGGACCTCGACAGGGTATGCGGGGGTCGGGCCACTTATTGGCTGCAAAGCTACGAGGTTTTTTCAGATTGGCCAAAGGCTCGGCGTCGCCACAGGCCCTTCTGCGGCGCTCCCTGCCATCGTCGCAAGCCAAAAGGGGAGCAACCGGCGCCCGCAAGTGAAGGATAATGTGTACTTTTGTCGCCATGTAGCAGGATATTTCCTGCTCTGCCTTCTGCCTATGACCTACTCTCCTCCTACTCCCGCCAGTCCCGTGGCCGACTGGGTGCGCCACGTGAAGCGTTCCCTGCACGGCCTGATGAACGGGGTGCTGAGCGCCAGCATGCGCGATAAGGGCGCTCCCTACAAAGTGAATTTCGGCGTCGAGCTGCCGCGGCTGCGCAGCTTGGCCGACGAGCTGCCTCACACGGCTGTGCTGGCCGAGGCGCTCCGCCAGGAGCCCATTCGCGAGTGTCGCCTGCTGGCGGCCATGCTCATGCCGCCGGCTGAGATGACCGAGGCTATGGCGGAGGACTGGGTGGCCGACATGAAGGCCACCGAAGAGGCGGAGCTGACGTCGATGCACCTTTTCTGCCACCTGCCTGCGGCTTCGTCGTTGGCCTTCTGCTGGATGGCGCGCACCGAAGAGTGTTTCCGCCTCTGCGGCTTCCTCATCATGGGCCGGCTCTTCATGGCGGGCGCCACGCCCTCCGACCGCGACGCCGCCGAATACCTTGACCAGACGGCGGCCACCCTGCGCGACCCTGCCCCACGCCTGCGCCGCGCGGCCTACAACGCCCTGCTGAAGTATGCCGACACCGGCAGCGCCCAGGCCGCTGCTGCAGACGCCCTGCTCGAGGCTCTCTGACGCCGGCCGGCCCTGCCTCGCGCGCGCCTTCTATATAATATAGGTATACCTGCCTGCCTTCCTACCCTCTCACCCTCTTTCCTACAGCTTATGAAACGTCTATTCCCCTTCGCCCTCGCGGTCGTCGTGCTCATGGGCCTGCATGCCTGCCACCGGACCGACGTGCGCAAGGTGGCGAAAATCATTGCCGAACAGCCGGCCGACACCACCGACTACGTGCGGCACACTGAGAAACTTGCGCCCTTCTCGTCGCTTCTCGTCGACTGCTTCGCCGACGTCACCTACACGCAGACCGGGGGCGACGACTGCCGCATCGAAATCCTTGCCCCGCAGCAGACACTGCCTTTCGTGGAGACGAGCGTGCGCGACGGCCAGCTGGAGGTGACGCTCAACCGCCGCCACACGCTGCCCAAGGGCCGGCTCATCGTGATCAAGGTCTTCGCGCCCACGGTCACGGAGTTTGAGCTCAACTGCGGCAAGTGTCTGCGCCTGGGCCGCCTCTCCGCCTCCGTGCCCGTCGACCTCGTGCTCAGCGGCGTGGGGGCCATCACCTGTGAGAGCCTCCACACTCCGCGCCTGCGCGCCACCCTCAACGGCGCAGGCAACATCGACCTCAGCGACATACAGACCGCCGACCTCCGCACGCAGCTCAACGGCACGGGACGCATCGTGCTCGCCGGCCGGGCCGCCCACCAGAAGGTGAGCATACAGGGGGAGGGTGAGGTGGACACCTCGCAGCTCTCCCGCTGACCTTTGCCGCTGCGGCCGCCTGCCCTCGCCGCCGCCGTGGCCTGCTTGTGCCCTCCCCTGACTGCGGGTGCAGAAACGACAGAGCCTAAGGATTTTTTGATCCTTAGGCTCTGTTTTCGTGAAAAAGGTTTCCGATGTCCGCCACACCTATTTCGGCTCGACAGAGAGGCTCATTTTATCCCCCCCCGCCGCAGTTTCATAGCGGTAACCTGAGGGAATAACGAACGATACCCGCGTGCCGTGCAGCGGAGCGGGCATGTTGTGTATGCTGAACGCGGCCTTGCGGTCGTTGTAGCGGTTGAAGATGTCGAGCGTACGTGTAAGCAGGCGCAGCCCCGTGCCGGTATCTCGCGGCGTGGTCGAGCCAGCGCCGGGGTCGTAACCCTTGCCGTTGTCGGTGATGGTCATGTGGAGGTCGTCATGGTGCATGGCGATACACACGGTGATGGTGTCGCCCTCGCCGGGACGGGGGAAGGCATGTTTGAGAGCATTCTCCACCGTGAGCTGAAGGGCCATGGCCGGTATGTAGACGGCATACGCCCGGGCCTCGTCGTCCACCTGCCAGTCTACCTGCGGATGGCAGCCGTGGCAGAGGTTGTAGAGCTGCATGAACTTCCTGACAAGGGCCACCTCCTCGCCCAAGGGCACAGCCATCTTGCCTGAGAAGAGGAGGTTGCCCCGCAGCACGTCGAGCAGCAACTCGAGCGGCACGTCTATCTCGGGGAAACGCTGCACCTTAGGCAGGAAAGTGCCCAGCACGTTGAAGACATAGTGGGGCGACATGCGGTTGCGCACGATGGACATACGCAGCTCGTTCATGCGATCCACCTGCTCGCGGTGACGGCACTGCTGGTGGCGCGAGTAGAAGTACCACCCCACGAGGCCCACGATGCAGACGCCGAAGAAGGCCAGCAGACAGATGACGATGATAAAGTTCTGACGGGCCACCCGCGAGCGGTAGGCGGCGAGGTCTACCTGCTGGCGCAGGATGGTGGTGTCGCGGCGGTAGTCACGGGCCAGCTGGGCGGTGCGGTGGCGGGCCGAGAGGGAACGCAGGGAGTCGCCGTAGCGGTGGGCCAGCTGTTCGAAGTGGTAGGCCCGCTCATAGTGGTGGTGGCGGGCGGCATAGCTGCGCAGACGGTCGTAGTGGAGCATGTAGTAGCGCAGCGAGGTGGCCGTGCCGCCGAGGTCGATGGGCGTGAGGCTGTAGGCATAAGAGGTGTCGCCGCTCTCTTCGAGCTCGAGGGCCGTGGTGAGGCTCTTCACATAGAAGTGCTGCAACTCGCTGAGCGGCACTCCCGAGTCGACGGCGGCGCGGCAGAGGTTGAGCTCCCGGCGTGCCTCGTCGAGGCGGCCGAGGGTGAGGTATACTTCGCCTAAGTTGGCGTGGATCACCACACTCCACAGGCTTCCGGGGGCGGTAGCGGCATAAGGCAGGGCTTCGCTAAACTTCCGGAGGGCCTCTTCGTAGCGCCCGCGGAAGAAGCTGCAGTTGCCCTCGGCAGCGAGCAGGATGTAGTGGTCCTGGCGGTTGTGGGGCTGCAAGTGGGTGCGGGCCCGGCTGAAGAAGTAGTCGGCTCGCCCGAAGTCCTGCAGGTCCATGTATATCTGTCCGAGCACTATCTCTATGCCGGCCCGGTGGCGCTGGAGTCCGAGGGAGTCGCAGAGCACGAGGGACTGCCCCATGAGGGCTGTGGCCTCGGGCAGACGACCTTGCTGCATGTAGAGGTCGGAGAGGTTGATGGCGGTGGCCAGCAGGGCTGCGCTCTTGGGAGGCCGGTTGAGCAAGTGGTACGACTGCTCAAACTCTGTCGTCGCCTCGGCGGTGCGCCCCCCGAGCAGGTGGTAGACGCCGAGGTGGTTATGGAGCACGCCTGCTGTACGCGCTGCCGTGGGATGGGCCTCGGTCCAACGGGCCACGCGGTGGTAGTCGTTCAGGGCGCCGGTCGTGTCGCCGCGAAAGAGGCGGGCGGTGGCGCGAAACACCTGTGCCTGCCACCAGTGGGCGCTGTCGGTCAGCTCTTGCTGGAAGGCGGCCAGCAGGCTGTCGGTGCGGGCCGGGCGGGTCATGAGGCTGTCGGTGAGATGCTCTATGCGGGTCTCGAAGTCGTCGTCGGCAGAGGCGGCGGGCTGACGGCTGCACGCCATGGGCCACACCACCCCCAAGACCATGAGGGCGGCAGGCAGAAGGCGCAGACGGCAGAGCCATCGCCACGGCGAGGGGCTATGAGGAGCGCGGTGGGCAGGCCGACCACCACCGCGCTGCATCGCCTCTACGTAATCGAGCTTGACTGTCATAAGCGGAAGGTTAGGAAAAGAGGGTGGAATAGAAATGCAGAACAAATATAGGCTTTTTAAGCCTTTGGCGGTGCGGCGGAGTGTCATTATTTGACAAATTAAGACAATTTGGGGACGAACGCACACTGAATGGGGACGGACGAAGCGTTTCGCGCCTGCTGCCGCGCCGTGACGGCTGCCATAAATGCCGTTGCGGAAAGCCTGTTTCCCGTGTGCGGAAGCAGCCGCGTGAGTGAAATCTGCCCCGATGCCAGGTGAAATCCGGCCGAATGCAACCTTGCATCCGCCCCAATGCCACCTTGCATTCGGCCCAATGTTACTGGCGCGAATGCTTCCAAGAACGGGAAAACGGCTTCCGCAAACGGGAAACTCCCTGCCTGAAACGGGGGAACTCCCTGCCGAGACCGGAGGAACGGCTCGGGGAAGGGCCCGCAAGCGGCGCAGCAGTCTCGGGACCGGAACAGACGGAGCGCCACTGCACGGCAGCAAGACCGGGGAGGCAGTGAAGGAATTTTGCAATCCATGCACGTTTTCAGACCATCCATACACAGAACAGCGCCACCTATACCCGCAAGCCTCAAAAGCCTTAAACAATTTGAACAAATCTGCGTATATTTGCGCTGGCTGCGGCCACACGACCGCAGCCCCGGGCGCCGAGGCCATGGCCACCGCCCGCCCACGACAAACCACTTACCCCCGCAGACCCTATGGCAGGAAGAAACGGCTTAGTCATATTCATCGTAGACGACCAACCCACAGCGCTCGAGACGCTGGCATCCGACTTACAGCAGTACGACATGGTAGAGAGCATCCACTGCTTCAGCAACTACGCCGATGCCACCCTCCCCCTCATCGAGATGCAGCCCGACGTGCTCTTTCTCGACGTAGAAGTGCCCGGACGCACCGGCATCGACTTTATCGACTCCATCAAGCCGCACGTCAACTTCACCTTCAAGGTCGTGTTCTACACCGCCTACTCCGACTACATGCTCGACGCCATCCGCCATGCGGCCTACGACTACCTGCTGAAGCCCTACAAACCCGAGGAACTCAGCACCGTCATGGAACGGCTGCACAGCGAGAGCCTCGAGGGCAACTCCATACGCACCCTGCCCGAAGAAGACGCCTCGCGCAAGCTCGCCATACAGGCCGTCAGCGAGCTGCTCCTGCTGCGCACCGAGCAGATACTCCTCTTCATGTATCAGCCCGACAGCCGCTCCTGGCGCATCACCCTGACCGACGGCACGGAACACCTGCTCAAGAAGGGCCTCCACGCCGACGACCTCGTGGCCCTGCACTCCTCACTCATACGCATCAGCAACAACTGCATCATCAACATCACCTACCTCGCAGCCGTCGAAAACAGCACCCAGCGCTGCCGCCTCTACCCGCCCTTCGACCACATCGAGCTCAACGTGTCGCGCCGCTACTTCAGCCAGCTGAAGGCCCACTTCGAGGTGATCTGACAGAAGCTGCCCCATCCACGCCGACACGGCGCCGCCCCGACACCCACAAGCCCGAAGACCGTCCCAAACCGCCGCCGAGGAGCAGGGCGCACTGTCACTTTGCACAAAATATGCTCCAAATCATGACTTAATGAACAGAAGAACGGGCTAAACTGCCCGCTCTTTGCAAGAATGGTTGTACTTTTGCCGTGCCGCCATTCTTTTTTTGTACGGCCGCACCCCACACAAAAGCCAACCCCCACACCAAGCCCCCGGCCCATGCAACGCATCCTCTTCATAGACCGCGACGGGACGCTCATACGCGAGCCCGACGACGAACAGATAGACAGCTTAGAGAAGCTGAGCTTCGTGCCCGGCGCCATCAGCGGCATGAAAGCCCTCATGCAGACCGACTTCGTGCGACTGCTCGTCAGCAACCAGGACGGGCTGGGCACCGACGCCTTCCCCGAGGAGACCTTCCTGCCCGCCCACCACAAAATGCTGGAGACCCTCGCCGGCGAAGGCATACACTTCGACGCCGAACACATAGACCGCACGTTTGAAGCCGACCACCTGCCCACCCGCAAGCCTGGTACAGCCATGCTCACCGCCTATACCTCAGGCGACTACGACCTGGCAGGCAGCTACGTCATAGGTGACCGCGCCACCGACGTGCAGCTGGCCGTCAACCTGGGCTGCCGCGCCCTCCTGCTCCGCAGCCCCGGGTGGGCCGAAGCACACCTCACCGCCACGCAGAAAAGAGCCCTCGCCTTAGCCACCGAAAGCTGGAGCGACCTGGCCGAATACCTCAGACGGGGCGAGCGACGCGCCGAGGTGCACCGCAAAACCGCCGAGACTGACATCGACATCGTCGTCGACCTCGACGGACGCGGCGAGACACACATAGACACGGGCCTCCACTTCTACGACCACATGCTGGCCCAGCTGCCCCACCACGCAGGCATCAGCCTGAGCTGCACCTGCAAAGGCGACCTCGACGTAGACGAGCACCACACCATGGAAGACGTGGCCATCGCCCTGGGGGAAGCCCTGCGCAAGGCATTGGGACACAAACGCGGCATAGGACGCTACGGCTTCGCCCTGCCCATGGACGAGACCGACGCCTTCTGCACCCTCGACCTCGGCGGACGCATAGACTTCAGCTGGCAGGTGGACTTCAGCCGCGAGTATGTGGGCGACACTCCCACCGAGATGTACAAACACGTGTTCCACTCCTTAGCCTGCGCCCTGCAGGCCAATCTCCACCTCAAGGCCCAAGGCGAAAACAACCACCACCTCATAGAAGGCGTGTTTAAAGCCTTTGCCCGCGCCCTGCGGCAGGCCATCAGCTACGAGGCAGGACGCTACGACCTGCCCTCAAGCAAGGGCTGCCTCTGACACAGCCACACACCCACCAAACCCACCACCTGACCCCTCATACCCATGATAGCCATCGTAGACTACAAGATGGGCAACCTCCGCTCCGTGGAGAACGCCCTGCGCCGACTGGGCGCCGACTTCTGTGTGACCGCCGACCCACAGGCCATCACCCAAGCCGACAAGGTACTGCTGCCCGGAGTGGGCCACTGCGGCCAAGCCATGGACAACCTGCGCAGCGCCGGCCTCATACCCGTCATACGCCGCCTCAGACGCCCCGTGCTGGGCATCTGCGTGGGCCTGCAAGTGATGTGCCGCGACAGCGAAGAGGGCAACACGGAGTGTATGGGCATCTTCGACGCACACGTGCGCCGCTTCAAGGCAGCGCCCGACCTGAAAGTGCCTCACATGGGATGGAACACGCTGGAAAACATGGAGAAGAAGCTCTTCGACGGCCTCCACAGCGGCGACAGCGTCTACTACGTACACTCCTACTACCCCTCACTCTGCCCCGACACCATCGCCACCACCACCTACGGCACCATGTTCAGCGCCGCGCTGAAGTACGAACAGTTCTACGGCACACAATTCCACCCCGAGAAAAGCGGCGACGTGGGCGAGCACATCCTCCGCAACTTCCTCAGCCTCTGACACGCCGGCTCACGCCTGTTACATACCGGCAGACCTCCGCTACACGCCGGCACACGCCTATTATATATATGCAACTCATACCTGCCATCGACCTCATCGACGGGCGCTGCGTGCGCCTCTCCCAGGGCGACTATGCCCAACAGACCACCTACGACGCCGCGCCCGGCGAGATGGTGGCACAGTACGTGGCCCACGGGCTGCGGCGCATCCACATCGTAGACCTCGACGGCGCCAAAGCTTCCGAACCACGCAACCTGCACGTGCTGAAAAGCCTCCGCAGCAGCAGCGAGGCAGAGATAGAATGGGGCGGCGGCGTGAAAAGCGAGGAAGCCCTGCGCAGCGTGCTCGAAGCCGGCGCCACGTACGTCGTGGTGGGCAGCTTAGCCGTCAAAGAACCCGCCACCTTCAGCCGCTGGCTCGAGAAATACGGCCCGCAACACATCGTGCTCGGCGCCGACGTGCGCCACGGCAAGGTGAGCATCAACGGATGGCTCGACGACACCGACCTGACCATCGAAACCCTCATTGAACGCTTCACGCCCTACGGCCTGAGCCAGGTAATCTGCACCGACATCAGCCGCGATGGCATGCTCCAGGGCCCGGCCACCGACCTCTACCTCCGCCTGCAAACGGCATACCCCTCCATCGACTTCACCGTGAGCGGAGGCATCGGCTCCATAGACCACCTCAACGCCCTCTACCACGCAGGGCTGCGCCGCGTCATCGTGGGCAAGGCCATCTACGAGGGACACATCAGCCTGAAGCAGCTGGCTGACCTCGCCGCCCTGCCGCCGAAAAGCTGAATACGACCGGCAATTCACGCCGCCCTGCCGCCGAAAAGCTGAATGCGACCGGCAATTCACGCAGACCGGCTGCCGAAAAGCTGAATGCGACCGGCAATTCACGCAGACCGGCTGCCGAAAAGCTGAATGCGGCCACCCCTCCCCCACACACCCTCTCCACACCCTCAGCCTATGCTCAGCAAACGCATCATACCCTGCCTCGACGTCAAAGACGGACGCACCGTCAAGGGCGTGCACTTTGAACAACTCCAAGACGTGGGCGACGCCGTGGCCCTCGGTCGCCACTACGCCCGGGAAGGGGCCGACGAACTCGTCTACTTAGACATCAGCGCCTCGCAAGAGGGCCGGCAAACCTTCACACGCCTCGTAGAACGCATCGCCGACGGCATACACATCCCCCTGACCGTGGGCGGAGGCATCAGCTCCATCGACGACGCCGCCCGCCTGCTCGACGCCGGAGCCGACAAGGTCAGCATCAACTCGGCAGCCCTCCGCGAACCCTCGCTCATAGACAGCATCGCCGCCAGATACGGCTCGCAGTTCGTGGTAGTGGCCATCGACGCCCGCCACACGCCCCTCGCTCCCGGCGAGGCCGAAGAAGAGGCCCACTGGACCGTATGCACCCACGGCGGCACACGGCCCACCGACCGCGAGCTCTTCAGTTGGGCCGTCGAGGCCGAGCAGCGGGGCGCCGGCGAGATACTCTTCACCTCCATGAACCATGACGGCACCCACGCCGGCTATCCCTGCTCCACCTACCGACGGCTCACCTCCCTCTTAGGCATACCCGTCATAGCCTCAGGAGGCGCCGGCTGTGCAGCCCACATAGCCGACGTGCTCGCAGAAGGCCACGCCGACGCAGCACTGGCGGCCGGCATCTTCCACTACGGCGAGCTTACCATCCCGCAACTCAAGCAGGAACTGCTCGAACGCGGCATCCCCGTACGCCGCTCCTTCTGACCTTCACTCCCTGCCATTCCACTCACACCAAAACCCATGTTCCCCTCCTTCGACACCTTCCGCCTCGAAAAATGCGCCGACGGGCTACTGCCTGTCATCGTCCAGGACGCCACCACCCTGCGTGTGCTCATGCTCGGATATATGAACCGCGAAGCCTACGAGCGCACAGCAGCCGAGGGACGCGTCACCTTCTACAGCCGCACGCGCCGGCAGCTCTGGACAAAGGGCGAAACAAGCGGCCACTACCTCCGCGTCAAGGCCGCCTACGCTGACTGCGACGCCGACACCCTCCTCATCAAGGCCGACTCCATCGGACCAACTTGCCACCGCGGCACGACGGCCTGCTTCGATACGCCCGAGGAAGAGGGCTTCGTGCGCAGCCTTGCACGCCTCGTGGCACAGCGCCACGCCGACATGCCCGAGGGCTCCTACACTACTCGTCTCTTTATCAAAGGCGTAAAGGCCATCGCCAAGAAGGTGGGCGAGGAATGCACCGAGGCTGTCATCGAAGCCACCGACGGCAACCGCGACCGCTTCGTCTATGAGGCCGGCGACTTGCTCTATCACTATCTCGTGCTCTTAGAGTGCATGGGCGTCAGCGTGGCTGACATCGAGCAGGAACTGGCATTGCGCCACAAGTAGACAGCGCCCCGCAGCGCCCACTACCCACCCCCTCACACCCCTCCTACCTATGCCCACCCTCATCAACGACCTCGCCTACATCCTCATCACCGCAGGCATCGTCACCCTCCTCTTCAAGCGTCTCAAGCAGCCCCTCGTGCTCGGCTACATAGTGGCAGGCTTCCTGGCAAGCCCCCACATGGCCTATACGCCCAACATCAGCGACACCGGGAGCCTCGACACCTGGGCCCAGATAGGCATCATCTTCCTGATGTTCACTCTCGGCCTCGAGTTCTCGTTCAAGAAAATCGTCAAGATGGGCTTAGGCCCGGTCATAGCGGCCGGCTGCATCATGTTCTGCATGATGAGCATCGGCAGCGGCGTCGGCCATCTCTTCGGGTGGGACGGCATGAACAGCCTCTTCCTCGGCGGCATGCTGGCCATGTCGAGCACGACGATTATCTACAAGGCCTTCGACGATCTGGGGCTTCGGCAGCAGAAGTTCGCGGGCGAAGTGTTGAGCGTGCTCATTCTCGAAGACGTACTGGGCATTCTGCTTATGGTGGTGCTCTCGGCGCTGGCAGCCTCACGCCAATTTGAGGGCATGCAGCTCGTCGGCAGCCTGCTGAAGCTGTCGTTCTTCCTCATTCTGTGGTTCATCGTGGGCGTCTACCTCGTGCCCACCTTTCTGCGGCGCACGGGGCGCTGGATGAACAAGGAGACACTGCTCATCGTGAGCATCGGCCTCTGCTTCCTGCTCGTTGTCCTGGCCTCCGAAGCCGGCTACAGCGCCGCCTTCGGGGCATTCATGATGGGGAGCATACTGGCCGAGACTGTCGAGGCAGAGAGCATCAACCGCGTGGTTACTCCCGTGAAAGACCTCTTCGGCGCCATCTTTTTCGTCTCAGTAGGCATGATGGTCGACCCCACGGTGCTCGTCGACTACGCCCTGCCCATCGTCGTGCTCTGCGCCGCCATCATCTGCGGCCAGGCCGTCTTCGGCACAACGGGCTTCCTGCTCTCCGGCCAGCCCCTGCGCACCGCCATTCGCGGCGGCTTCTCCCTTGCCCAGATAGGCGAGTTCGCCTTCATCATAGCCTCGCTCGGAATTTCGCTCGGCGTCACAGCCACCTTCCTCTACCCCGTCGTGGTGGCTGTCAGCGTCATCACCACCTTCCTGACGCCCTACATGATAAGGGCAGCACAGCCGGCCTGCGACTTCATCGAGCGCCACCTCCCCGACGCCATGCTCCACCGCCTCAGCGACCGCAAGCGCGCCACCGCCGACCTCACCCCGGAAGGCCAGCTCTGGAAGAGGCTCCTCTCGGCCCTCGCCACGCAGGCCGGGGCCTATCTCACCCTCAGCATAGGTGTAGTCATCATCTCCTTCGCCATACTCCTGCCCCTCTGCCGCACCACACTGGGCCACTGGCCCGGCAATGCAGTCTGCGCCCTGCTGACCCTCACTACCACCGCCCCCTTCCTCCGCGCCTTGGTCATGCGCAAGAACCACTCGGAGGAGTGGAAAGGACTGGCCCGGCGCGGACGCCTCAACCGCCTCGGCCTCACGCTGACCTTCGTCGTGCGCTACGTCATGGCGGCAGCCGTGGTCTACTACATTGCCGACTTCCTCTCGCCCGCACGCTGGTACTGGCATGTGGCCGCCTCACTGGCCGTCGTGGCCGTAATCATTGCCCTCCGTCCCGTCAAGTGGATCAGCATACGCTTGGAGCGGCGCTTCGTGCTCAACCTGCGACAGCGCGAGACGGTGGCCCGCCAAAACGGTGACGCCATGCCTCACTACGCACGCCGACTGGCCGCCCACAACCTCCACATTGCCCATCTCGACCTGCCGGACAACACGCTCTGGGCAGGCAGATGCTTAGCCGACCTCAACTTCAGCCACAACGACGGCGTGCTCGTGGCCGCCATCGTGCGCGGCAGCCACCGCCTCCAAATGCCCGACGGCCACACCATGCTCTTCCCCAACGACGGCCTCGACGTCATAGGCGACGACGACTCGCTCCACGCCTTCGCCCAGAGGGTACAGGCCGAAGTGGCCAACGCGGCCGACACCGACAGCGAGTCACTGCGCCTCAGCCGCCTCGTCATACGCGACAACTCGCCCTTCGTCTGCCTGCGCCTCAGCCAGACAAGGCTCAGGGAAGACTACCACTGTCTCGTCGTGGGCTTCGAGAATGAAGAGGGGAACATCGACCCGCCCAGCCCCGACAACCTGATATGCCGCGGCGACGTGCTATGGCTCGTGGGCGAAGAAGACGACATCAAGAGAGCCCTCGAAGCCTCGGTCAATCTGCCCGAATCCTCCGACACAACCCCGACACCCTCGCCCTCAAAAGGCCGGGCCTGAACACATCGCCGGCACACCGACCCGCCTACGCCGGGCTGCTCCCCGCAACCACCGGAAGCAGCCCGGTTTTTCCTACATGTACATGCCGTGGAAACTACATGTACATCTGGTTTTTCCTGCATGTACATCTGGTTTTTCCTGCATGTACATCTAGTTTTTTCTACATGTACATCTAGTTTTTCCTACATGTACATCTAGTTTTTCCTACATGTACATCCAGTTTTTCCTACATGTACATCTAGTTTTTCCTACATGTACATCTAGTTTTTCCTA
>CAMAMB010000032.1 GCA_945836755.1 uncultured Bacteroidales bacterium | reverse complement strand
TCATGCAGCGCTACCAGCAGGCAGCCCTCAAAGCGCGGCGCACCTGCCCGCCGCTGCGCCATCAGCTTCGGGCCACCGTCGCCCTGCTCTGCGTGGCCTTGGGCCTCAACTGCTGGCTCTCGCCCTTGGGATTGGACGACGCCGGGAGCACCGCCATCTTCGAGGCACAGAGCCGCGACGCCGTCTGCCTGCTTCTGCTCTGCGTCATAGGCCCGCTGGCCGAAGAGCTCATCTTCCGGGCAGGCATCACACGCATCCTCCTGCGCCGCGGCCTCACGCCCCTCATGGCGGCGGCCCTCGCGGCCTTCTGCTTCGGCATCTTCCACGGCAATCTCCTGCAGGGCATACCGGCCTTCCTCGTCGGCATTCTCCTCGGCCTCTTCTTCTGTCATAGCGGCAACCTCACGCTCTGCCTACCGGCCCATATCGCCAACAACACCCTGGCCGTCGTCCTCATGTACTTCCCCGCCATCGAGGCTGCCACCGCCGACCTCTCCCCTGCCCTGCTCCTGCCCCTCGGCGCCCTCCTTCTCTGCGCGGGGCTATGGCTCGCGAAGCCCTTTGTCAAGAAGGCGCTCATACCGCTGAGCCGCACGGCATGACCCAAACCTCACTCACCGATCTCTCCCACTCATGAAAATAGGACATCTCGACTTGGGCGCCCACCCGGTGGTACTCGCACCGATGGAGGACGTCACCGACATCGGCTTCCGCCTGCTCTGCCGTCGCCTCGGAGCCTCCATGGTCTACTCGGAGTTCGTCGCAGCCGACGCCTTGGTGCGTAAGGTGAACAAGAGCCTCGACAAGCTGAAAGTCTGCGAGGCTGAGCGCCCCGTGGCCATACAGATTTACGGCAAGGACCCCGCAGCCATGCGCGACGCCGCACAGATTGTGGTCAGCGAGGCACGGCCCGACGTGCTCGACCTCAACTTTGGCTGCCCCGTCAAGAAGGTGGCGGGAAAGGGCGCCGGCGCCGGCCTGCTCCAGAACGTACCCCTGCTGCTCGACATCGCGCGTGCCGTGGTCGGCGCGGTCGACGTGCCCGTCACGGCCAAGACGCGCATAGGCTGGGACCACGACCACCTGCTCGTCGACACCCTTCCCGAGGCGCTCCAGGACTGCGGCATCGCGGCGCTCACCGTCCACGGACGCACACGCAGCCAAATGTACAACGGCGAGGCCGACTGGGAAGCCATCGGCCGCATCAAGCGCAACCCGCGGCTCCACATACCGCTCATTGGCAACGGCGACATAGCCTCGGGCGAGCAGGCCCGCCAAGCCTTCGAGCGCTACGGCGTCGACGCGGTCATGGTGGGACGCGCCACCTTCGGCCGCCCGTGGATCTTTAAGGAGATACGCGAGGCCGTCGACGGCACTCCCCTCCCCGTCGACGGCGTCATACCCACCGAGGCCGCGCCGCTGTCAGACGCATGGAAGTTGGAGGTGCTCAAGGAACAGGTGCGCCAGAGCGTGGCCCGCATCGACGAGTATCGCGGCATACTCCACTCTCGCCGCCACTTAGCCGCCACGCCGCTCTTCAAGGGCATACCCAATTTCCGCCCGCTGCGCATAGCCATGCTGCGGGCCGAAACCACGACCGAGCTCTTCGCCCTACTCGACGAAGCCTTTGCCGCTCTCACCGCAGCCCGCAAGGCCGAATAAGGACCATAGAGAGAGCTATCGACCTGCGACCGCCCTTCCTCTCGTCGCGGTACAAAAAGCCCGCAACGGCCCTCAAACGGGCGTCTGAGCCTTGCCGCGGCTCTCCCCTCCACCCCTCACCGCCTCACACCCATGCTCCTCGCCCCACTCCGCCGTCTGCTGACGCTCCTGCTCGTAGCGCCCATACGCTGCTACCAGCGCTACGTGTCGCCACTCACCCCGCCCTCCTGCCGCTTCACTCCCACCTGCTCGCAGTATGCGGTCGAGGCGCTCTCTAAGCATGGCCCGTTCAAGGGGCTCTACCTCGCCCTGCGACGCCTGCTGCGCTGCCATCCCTGGGGAGGCAGCGGCTACGACCCCGTGCCTTAAAGCCCCGCCGGCGGCAGCGTCTGTCGCCGTCTGTCGCGGCGCGAAGGCAGCATCTCATGGTTCGCGTGACCACATTCTCCTGCTCTCGTAACAGTGTAGGCTGTGACGTAATCGCTGCATTACGCCGCAGCCTGTTTTGTAAGGGTAGATGGGACGGGAGCGATGGGGTTGAAGGCGGCGAAAGCGGTTGCCATCGTGCGGGGATGCGGAGAACGAATTCCTACATGTACATCTAAGAAAAACTACATGTACATCTAGGTAAAACTACATGTACATCTAGGAAAAACTACATGTACATCTAGGAAAAACGGGATGTACATGCAGGAAAAACTACATGTACATCCCGTCGTCGTCAAAACGCGGCGGCCCGTGGGGCGAAGGTTCGGCCGGGCCCACTTCTGCAGTCTCGGTGTCGGCCGCATGGGGCTGCGGGGCCGCGCAAGGGCGCCCAGGGCTGGGCGCAGGCTACAACTTATACGCCAGCACTAACAAGCCCGAGAGGCTGCGGGCGCCACCGCGCACCACACGCGTCAGGCCGAGGTCTGACTCTATGCCTATTATGAGGCCCTTGGGCGACTGGTAGCCCACGAAGGCCTCGAGGCCGGCCTCGAAACGGCGCACGCCGGCCGAGCCGAAGGTGGCGCGGTCGTAATACAGCTTGCGGGCGCCGGGGTGCGAGGTGTCGCCGCGCGTGGTCTGCTTGCCGAAGAGGCCGAGGGCCACATACGGGCCTGCGGAGGCCACGAGATAGGCCGAGGGATCGAGGCGGAAATAGTAAGACAGCATGAAGGGCAGCTGCAGATAGTTGGCCGAGGTGGAACTCGTCATGACGCCCATGATGGGCCGGCCCGTCTCTTCGTCGAAGAGGGGCTCGTCGTTGCTGTCGGTCTGCTGCACCGGCGTATCGGGCATCTTCCATCCCTTGCCGTAGAGGTAGAGACCGGGGGTGAGGGTCCAGTGCTGGTCAAACTCTATCTCGTAGCCCACACCCACCTTGTAGGCTCCCACCGACTTGGTGTCGGACTGCAGGGTGGCCAGACCGCCGCCGGCGCGGAACAACACGTTCTGGGCCTGCGCCGACGCAGCACCCAGAAGCACGGAGAGGGTGAGTAGGAGAAGGGGGAATGGCTGACGTGACATGTGGGGAAGGGGCAATTATGCTGCTCCGGGCCTTGACGGCAGGGCAGCGGGTTAGTCAAAAAACTGTTTCCAGTCGTCTTTTTTGGCACGCGGCTGACGCTGTGCGCGCTTCTCCTGCTTCCAGGAGCTCTTCATCTTGCGCGTGTCGGGCGTGTCGGCAAAGGCGCGCTGTGGCTTACGGCTGCGGGGCGCGGCGTGAGTGCCCTCGTCGGGGTCGGCGTGGTCGACCACCACCTTGCGGTCGCCCACCTTGACGCGCTTCATTTTTCGGAGCACGAGGTCGGCGTCCTCGGCCGGCACTTCGAAGAAGGAGCAGTTGGGCAGCAGGTCGATGCGGCCTATCTCGACCTTGGTGTCACGCACGTAGCGGTTGACGAGGTTGATGATTTCGCGGGCGTAGAAGTTGTCGCGCTTGCCGAGGTTGAGGAAGAGGCGCACGTAGCCCTCTTCGGCCTGGTGGGTGGCGTCGCGTCGTCCGCGCTGTCGGGCTTCTGCGGTCTTGGCCTTGGCTTCGCGTCGTGCGGTGGGCTGCTCGATGAGGGGGGCGTCGGCGTAGTAGTTGAGGAAGCGGCCGAACTCGCTGCTGACGACACGCTTGATGAGGTCTTCCTTGCTGAGCCACTCGAGCTTGCGGCATACTTCGGGCAGGAAGGGGGCTATCTCGGCCTCGTTGACCTCGGTGCGTTCGAGCTCGTCGATCACTTTATAGAGCTGCTTGGTGCATATCTCCTTGGGCTCGGGCAGGGTGCCAGCCTCAAACTTCTTGCCTATCACTCCCTCTATGGTGCGCACCTTGCCCCGCTCGCGCAGGTGGATGATGCTGATGCTCGTGCCCCTCTTTCCGGCGCGCCCGGTACGACCGGAGCGGTGGGTGTAGTTTTCGACGTCGTCGGGCAGACCGTAGTTGATGACGTGGGTGAGGTCTTCCACGTCGAGCCCGCGGGCTGCCACGTCGGTGGCCACGAGGAGCTGCGTATTGTGCTGGCGGAATTTCTGCATGGTGAGGTCTCGCTGCTGCTGAGAGAGGTCGCCGTGGAGCGACTCGGCGTTGTAGCCGTCGCGTATGAGGTGGTCGGCCACCTCTTGCGTCTCGAGGCGGGTGCGGCAGAAGATGATGGCGTAGATGCGGGGATAGTAGTCGACCACGCGCTTGAGGGCGGCGTACTTGTCCTTGGCGTGTACGAGGTAGTAGATGTGGTTGACATGCTCGGCCCCTTCGTTGCGCGAGCCTACGACGATTTCCTTATAGTCGTGTAGGTAAGTCTTGGCGATGGCCTCCACTTCCTTGCCCATGGTGGCGGAGAAGAGGAGGGTGTTGCGCTCGGCGGGCACGGCGGCGAGTATCTCGTTGATGCTATCCGAGAAGCCCATGTTGAGCATTTCGTCGGCCTCGTCGAGCACCACGTTCTCCACGGCGTCGAGGCGGGCCACTCCGCGGTGCATGAGGTCGATGAGGCGGCCGGGTGTGGCCACGATGACCTGCGCCCCCTTCTTGAGGCTGCGTATCTGGGTCTCTATATTGCTGCCGCCGTAGACGGGCACGATATGGAGATGGTCGATGTAGCGGGCATAGTCTTTCAAGTCGCCCGCTATCTGCAGACAGAGCTCACGGGTGGGGCTGAGGATGATGGCTTGCGTGGCCCGCTCGTCGGTGCGCACTTTCTGCAAGACGGGTAGGCCGAAAGCGGCCGTCTTGCCTGTGCCCGTCTGGGCCAGGGCGATGACATCGTTGCCCTCGCCTAAGAGATAGGGGATTACTTCTTCCTGCACGGGCATGGGCTTCTCGTAACCCATTTCTACGATGGCGCGACGGATGGGTTCGTTCACGCCCAGTTCTTCAAAGGTCTTCAAGTGGAGATGGTTATAGGGTGTGGGGAGGGAGAAGCGGCGTGCTTCCCCCGAAAAGTGGTGCAAAGATACGACGATGGGCGCGATGGGCCTCACTCTGCCTCTGCTTTTCGGGCAGAGCGGCCCGGAGGCGGCACAAGCGCAGGGCGGACTGACGCCGAGCCGCAGCGGCACGCGCCGAAGGCTGAAGGCCACGGCGTCACTGCCGGAGCACACAGCGCAGACGGTTGCCGGGAAGGCTGCGCACGACGTGCTGGGCCTCGAGGTCGAAGACGAGGTCGTTGAGACGCGCCAAGGGGAGGCCCAAAAGCTCGGCCAGGGCGTCGAAGGTGAGGTCGGCGTGAAGGGAAAGCGTGTCGACCACACGCTGCTGCTCGGGGGTGAGACGCGGGAAGAGCTGTCTGCCGCCGGCACGCAGCTCGGCCGCTTCCTTCCAGCCCATCAGGTCGACCAGATTGGAGGCGGAGACCACAGCCACCGCCTTGCGCTCGCTCAGCAGCTCTAAACAGCCCTCGCTGTACTCGTCGCCCACACGGCCGGGAAGGGCCATGACCAGGCGCTGATACGAGGCGGCATGCCTGGCCGTCACCAAGGCACCGCCATGATGGGCACTCTCGACCACCAATGTACCCGCTGAGAGGGCGGCAATGATGCGGTTGCGCTGGATGAAGCGCCCACGGTCGGGCGGCATGCGGAAGGGGAACTCGCTGAACAGGCCGCCACGCTCACAAAGGGCCTCGGCCGTATGGCGATGCGACGAGGGATAGAGCGTGCCTAACCCGTGGGCCACCACGCCGAAGGTGGGAAGACGGTGGGCCAGCGCAGCACGATGGGCACAGATGTCGACGCCGTAGGCAAAGCCGCTGACAATGGCTAAGTCGGGCAGCAGGCCGGCGAGGTCGCTCACCAGGCGCTCGGTGAAGTCTTGGCCGTAAGCCGTGATGTGGCGCGTGCCCACGATACTGAGGCTGCGACGCAGCGAAGGGCTTCCCTGCCCCTT
This sequence comes from uncultured Bacteroidales bacterium, assembly GCA_945836755.1. Classification (GTDB taxonomy): domain Bacteria; phylum Bacteroidota; class Bacteroidia; order Bacteroidales; family Bacteroidaceae; genus Alloprevotella. The sequence goes on along the minus strand of CAMAMB010000032.1, from coordinate 19,780 downwards.
GTAGAAGAGCACGATGGGCGCGTCGGTCACTGTCTCGTCGCGCAGAAGGCAGGGAAAGTCGGCGCAGGTAAGGGGAAGCACCCTCACCCCGTGACGCTGACAGAGCTCCCACTCTTGTGCTGCCTGCTCCCTCGCTCGCTCCACCACCGAAGTGGCCGCAAGGGCGGCGCGCAAGGCAGGCAGCTCCACCCCCCTGTCGGCCAGCAACGCCTCGGCACTGCCATAATGCTGCAGGGCGGCGCGCTTGTGCTGCAGAGAGAGATGGGGAAGGAAGTAGAAGGTGAGCGCAGAGAGTTCTTCCATGGCTGTGGGCTGGCTAAATACGGGGAAGGGGACGGTGAATGGCTTACAGCGGCCTCTCCACCCCTCTGCGGAAGGGCGAAAGGGCAGACTGAGGGCCGTATATGTATTTCATCCTCAACTATTTATACTTGAAGCATCGGCGAAAATATTTGACGTATCTTCTCCGTGCTTCTACGTGTCCGAAGGGACGCGCGGCGCAAAACGGGGACTGCTCAGCGCGAAACGGAGAAGGCATGGCGCGAAACGGGGACTGCCCTACTGCGAAACGGCCTCGCTCCCGGAGGGCACCTCATCGCTCCCGGCTGCTACGGCATCGCTTCCCGGCACGATGGCATCGAGTTCGGCGCAGCGGCCCAAGCGGCCGTGGACCACGCACACAGCTTCGACCACCGAGCGGAACACACACCGGCCGTCGGAGCTACGGTAGATGTCTTGCTGAAACAGGTACTTGACTCCCTCGCGACGCAGGGCGAGGCGCGATTCAAAAGCATCGCCGCTACGCAAAGGGCTCTTGAACTGCATCGACATACGCGCCACGACAGCGTCTATACCGCGCTCATGAAGCTCGGCAAAGCTGATGCCGCGCGAGAGCAGAAACTCGTGGCGGGTATGCTCCGTGTAATGTTGGTAATTGGCGTTGTTGACAATGCCTTGCAGGTCGCATTCATAGTCCCGCACCTTCATGGGCAGGGAATAGATGTAGGAGGGCATGGAAGTATGGGTAGTGACAGGGTGATACGAATGGGAAACGGCAAGAGCAGCTTCGCTCGAGGCAAGAGCAGCTTCGCTCAAGGCAAGAGCAGTTTGCACAGTGCGAGATACGGACGTCAGCTGCGCCGCAGGTATTCAGCCCCGAAGCGGCAGCGCAGACAGTCTTTGCGGTCGCAGTACTGCTGGCGCAGCTGTATGAAAGCCTGGCTGTCGGCGGCATGCTGCACGGCCAGACCGGCACGCTGCCAGGAGCGGGTGATATAGTTGCGCTCGGCGGGTAAGGTCTCGAGCAGCTCGAAGGCACGGGCGCTCATCTCCTCGTCGAAGCGGTGACGCCCGAAGGCAAAGAGCAACGGCGACACCGTATTGACGAGCAGCAGATTGAGGCTGTCGTCGCGCAGCACCTTATCGTGGGGCGCACTGCTACGGCCGAAGCGGTGGTGGCTCCGCCAGTAGTCGCCCACACCCACCTTGAAGAGCTGCCGGAGCGCCTTGGCGTCGGTGGCTTCAAGCAGGCGGGAGAAGTTGACACGGCGCTCGCCGAAGAGGCGGGCCAACTGGGAGAGACGTACATGGGGAAAATTCTGCGGCCTGAGCCTTCCCGTCTTCCACAAACGGCTGTCGATGGGACTGAGGCCGAACTTGGAACGCAGGAAGTCGTACTCGCGACAGAGCAGCCGGTAGTGGTCGTCGCGCTCGTCGTCGGCCACAAGGTCGGGCGACAGCAGACCGGCCTGGCCGAAGAAGAAAGCTTCGACGAGAAGGGGGTCGTCGCGGTGTTTCCCCACTGCCGTGAGGTCTATGGTCATGGCCCACTGTTCGAAGGCCGACGCGTTGGTCCCGAAACCGAAGTTACGGGCCAGGGCAATGAAGAAGACGCGCTCCCAGTCGTCGCCCGTGAGGCGTAGATAGTTGTCTATGCGCTGCATCTTGACTTCGAGGCGTTCCACCGACAGGCGGCTGAGCCAGGCATGTACGGTGAGGCTGTCGATGGAAGGTATGACGCGATAGCAGGGAGGGTATGTCTCCTCGGCTTGCAGCTCGCGGTAGTTGGCTTCGAGGTGTGAGGGAATGGCGAGCGCCAGTTGGGGAAGGCTGCGTCCGTCGGAGGTCATCACTTCGCGGTCGATGGTTTCGACCACATGTAGGATGACATTGTCGTAGGCGCGATCGTGGTCGTGGCGATGACGGTACCAGTCGGCCGAGCGTAGGTGCACCTCGACGTTGCCTGCCCAGAGCTGCCCGCCGAGACGTATCTTGGCATTGATAAAGTCGGGCCCGGAGGCGTTGAGGTTATGGATGCCGGGGTCGATGACCTCTACCATCTGTCCGTCATGCGTGCGGAGGTCGTGGGGCTGGTAGAGACGGTGCTGCCAGACGTAGTGGAGGAGATATTCCATAGGCTTGTCTATTGCCGCGAAGCTTGCTGTCTGCGCTTCGCCCGAGAAACTGACAAAAGTAGGGCTTTTTGCCTGTTCTACAAAGGTTGCCCTGTTTTTTTCGTAATTTTGTGGCGACGTTCCGCGCCTCTGAGCGGGGGCGGAACGCTTTGTAGCAAGACCTCTATGAACGACCTTTTTCACTTTGACGTAGTGGTGATAGGCGCTGGCCACGCCGGCTGCGAGGCTGCCTTAGCGGCGGCTTCGATGGGTGCGGCCACCTGCCTGGTGACCATGGACATGAACAAAATTGCCCAGATGAGCTGCAACCCTGCCGTGGGCGGCATTGCCAAGGGGCAGATTGTCCGCGAGGTCGACGCCCTCGGAGGCGGCATGGGCATAGTGACCGACGCCACGGCGATACAGTTCCGTATGCTCAACCGCTCTAAAGGGCCGGCCATGTGGAGCCCGCGTGCCCAGTGCGACCGAGCCCGTTTCATCGAGACATGGCGGCGACTCTTGGAGCATACGCCGAACCTCTACATCTGGCAGGACGAGGCCACCGAGATACTCACCTCCGGGGGACGGGTCTGCGGCGTGCGCACTCTCTGGGGCGCTGAACTGAAGGCGGGGACGGTCGTCGTCACAGCCGGTACGTTCCTGCGCGGTCTGATGCACGTCGGACGGCAAAAAGTGCCCGGCGGACGTTGCGCAGAACCGGCCGCAGCCTACCTCACCGCGTCGCTCGAAAGTCTCGGCCTTGCTTCCGCCCGCATGAAAACAGGTACTCCGGTGCGCATCGATAAGCGCACGGTCAACCTGGACGAGATGACGGAACAACCGGGTGAGACCGACTTCCACCGCTTCAGCTTCATCTCGGAAGGACGTTGCCTGCCACAACTCCCCTGCTGGACCTGCGAGACCAACGCCGAGGTGCACGAGGTGCTGCGTGGCGGACTGGCAGATTCTCCCCTTTACAACGGACAAATACAAAGCATCGGGCCACGTTACTGCCCCAGCATAGAGACCAAACTCGTCACTTTCCCCGACCGCGACAGCCACCCGCTCTTCCTCGAACCCGAGGGCACAGACACCAACGAGTTATACTTAAACGGCTTCTCGTCGAGCTTGCCCATGGATGTACAGATAGAGGCTCTGCGCCGCATCCCGTGCTTCAGAAATGCCCGTGTCTATCGACCGGGCTACGCCATAGAATACGATTTCTTCCCTCCCACTCAGCTGCGCCACACCTTAGAGACGAAGGCGGTGAAGGGGCTTTTCCTTGCAGGCCAGGTCAACGGAACGACGGGCTACGAAGAAGCCGCGGGACAGGGCATCGTGGCCGGCATCAACGCTGCGCTGACTTGCGGCGACGGCGGCGAGTTCACCTTGCAGCGTGACGAGGCTTATATCGGCGTTCTCATCGACGACTTGGTGACGAAAGGTGTCGACGAGCCGTATCGCATGTTTACCTCTCGGGCGGAATATCGCATCCTGCTGCGACAGGACAACGCCGACATGCGTCTCACACCCTACGCCGAGTGTTACGGTCTGGCCTCCGACCGCAGAAAGAAGCTATTCCACCACAAGAAAGAGGAGGTGGCGCGCCTGATAGATTTCTGCAAAACGTATCCCGTGAAGGCTGCGCGCCTCAACGGTTTCTTGGAGAGCGTGGGCACTACCCCTCTGAGCGGCGGCACACGCATCTTCGACCTTATCAATCGCCCGCAGCTGTCGTTGAACAATCTGGCTACGCAGATAGCCGACCTCCACAGCTGCATGGAAGCCATCGCCGTGCAGCGCGACGAAACGGTAGAGGCCGCAGAAATCGAAATGAAATACCACGGATACATCGCACGCGAGAGAGCCTTGGCTGAAAAGATGCAACGTTTGGAGACCATACGCATAGCCGGCCACTTCGACTACGAAGCCATCACGCAGCTGAGCACCGAAGCGCGCCAGAAGCTCTCGACCATCCGTCCCGAGACGCTGGCACAGGCGAGCCGCATTCCTGGCGTCTCTCCCTCCGACATCAGCGTTCTCCTGATACTGATGGGACGTTGAGCCTACTTCAACAAACCGTAGCTAACGCTCAGGCGTCAGCGGCTTAGCCTCGCGATGTTAGCGTTTCACGTGAAACAAACAACTATAAACCTCACTATATTCAACCAGTTATGAACAAAGAATTGTTACTTGCTCACCTGCGAAACGTGCCCGATTTCCCGAAACCGGGCATCCACTTCAAGGATGTCTCTACCCTATTCAAGAACCACGCCTGCGTACAGGAAATGCTGACTGAAATGGTGCGGCTCTACAAGGACAAGGGCATCACGAAGGTGGTGGGCATCGAAAGCCGCGGCTTCGTCATGGGCGCTATGCTGGCCGACAGGCTCGGCGCAGGCTTCGTCATGGCACGCAAGCCGGGAAAACTTCCGGCCGAAACGCGCAATGCTACCTATCTAAAGGAGTACGGCTACGATACAATTGAAATACACACCGACGCCATCGAACCCGACGATGTTGTCCTCATACACGACGACCTCCTGGCCACCGGCGGCTCGATGGAAGCGTGCTATAATCTCGTGGAACACTTCGGCCCGAAAAAGATTTATATCAACTTCCTCATAGAACTCTGCATGGAGGGACTCGAAGGGAGAAAGTATCTCGGCAAGTCGCGCGACATCACCACCCTACTCACCATCACGGAATAAACCATGGACCACATGGAGGACGCAGCCGGAAGCTTCGATGGAAAACACAAAAACCACGAAGAATTGAGAGCTTACCTCAAGGGCATCGTGCAAAACCTGCCCGAGAAGCCCGGGTGCTACCAATACCTCAACGAAGAGGGCATCATCATCTATGTGGGCAAGGCCAAAAACCTCAAACGCAGGGTGAGCTCCTACTTCAATAAAGACCAGCAGACGCGCAAGACACGTCTGCTGGTCTCGCATATACACGACATCCGCTACATCGTGGTGGCCACGGAAGAAGATGCCTTGCTCTTGGAGAACAACCTTATCAAAAAGTACCAGCCACACTATAACGTGCTCCTCAAAGACGGCAAAACCTACCCTTCCATCGCTGTTACCAAGGAGTACCTGCCTCGCATCTTCAAGACCCGTAACCGCAAGGCCCGCGGAGCAGTCTACTTCGGGCCCTACTCCCATCTGCCAACACTCCACGCCCTGCTCGACCTCTGCCGCGACCTCTATCAGCCCCGCCCCTGCCGCATCCCGCTGACGGCCGAAGGCATCGCCGAAGGCAAGTACCGCGTCTGCCTCGACTACCATATACACCGCTGCAAGGCACCCTGTACGGGTCGGCAGAGCCACGATGACTACCAGAAAAATATCGCCGCCTGCATCGAAATCCTCAAAGGCAACACAGCCGCCGTGGCACGTCAGCTGAAGGAACGCATGCAGCAGCTGGCCGACGAGTGGCGCTTCGAAGAGGCGCAGGAGGTGAAACAGCGCTACGAGATACTCGAAAACTTCCGCGCCAAGAGTGTCATCATCTCCAACGTGGCCCACCACATCGACGTGTTCCACATCGAGAGCGAAGAGCGCGTGGCCTACGTCAACTATCTCCACGTGGCCGAAGGCGCCATCACGCAGGCCTTCACCTTCGAGTACAAGAAACGCTTAGAGGAGACCGACGAAGAACTGCTGCGCCTGGGCATCATCGAAATGCGCGAGCGCTACGGCTCCACGGCGCCCGAAATTGTGGTGCCCTTCATGGTCGACCTGCCCGACGACTACTGCACGCAGACCATTCCGCAGAAGGGCGACAAACGCAAGCTGCTCGACCTGAGCCGCCTCAACGTCAAACAGTACAGACTTGACCGGCTGAAGCAGGCCGACAAACTGAACCCGGAGCAGAAACAGACGCGCCTGATGACCGAGATACGCGATGAGCTCCACCTGCCCCATCTGCCACTACGCATCGAGCTATTCGACAACTCCAACCTCCAGGGCGCCGATGCCGTGGCAGCCTGCGTGGTGTTCCGCCACCTCAAACCGTCGAAGAAGGACTATCGCCGCTACCTCATCAAGACGGTGACGGGCCCCGACGACTACGCCAGCATGAAGGAGGTAGTACGCCGCCGCTACACACGGCTCACGGAAGAAGGCAGCGAGCTGCCCAACCTCATCATCGCCGACGGCGGACGCGGACAGATGGAGGTGATACGTGAGGTGGTGGAGGACGAGCTGGGCCTCGCCATCCCCATCGCGGGCCTCGCCAAAGACGACCGCCACCGCACCAAGGCGTTGCTCTACGGCTTCCCGCCAGCCACGGTGGCCATGCGCCCCGACAGCTGCCTCTTCCGCACCCTCACGGCCATGCAGGACGAGGTGCACCGCTTCGCCATTGCCTTCCACCGCGAGCGCCGCTCCAAGCGACAAACGGCCTCTGCCTTGGACCTCATCCCCGGCATAGGACCCACGCTGAAGACGAAGTTGCTGCGGCAGTTTCACAGCGTGAAAGGCTGTCGCGAAGCCTCGGAAGAGGCCCTGCAAGAGGTGCTCGGAAAGGTACGCGGCGCTCAGATTTACGCGGCCCTGCATGCCGACGAAGGGCAGCCGTAGCGGTGCGGCCGCCGCGACGGCTGCACCGGCATCGGCCACGGCTTTCCGCTCCATCTCCCGGTTTTCGTCCCGCGCCGTAGCAGTATCGCCGAAAAATCAGCCTCTCGCTGCGATTTTCGCCACACGGGAGGAGAATATAGATCCGGGAGAGAAAGTGGGCGAGAGGGCTTAAAAAGTGGCTTCTGCCCCACCTGAAGACCCCAGAGACAGACGGTGCAAACACAGAAGGCTTCGCTCCGGACACTGACGCCGACGGAAAAAGGGCCGGGCCTCGGCGGCGGAGTGGGCGGCGGCGCGGTCAGCCATGAGAGGGGCCGCGCCGTGACGCGAAGCAGTCGAGGAAAGGGTTTTCGGCCGAAGCCACATCTGTTTTCGGTCGACGCCACATCTGTTTTCGGGCAGAACCATATCTGTTTTCGGCCGAAACCACTTGGCGGGGCTGCTTCGCGTCACGCCACAAAGGGACGCAGCGACGGCCGGCGAGCACGAGGAAACAAAAGAAAGGGCCGAGAATGGGGCGGAACAAGGGTTTTGTTGTACTTTTGCCCTTGGCGCGCCCCTGAGGGCCGCCCCGCAGTGTTTCACCCCCTAATTTTCCCCACAGTGAGAGCAGTCATACAACGCGTGAGCCGCGCCTCAGTGACCATCGACGGCAAGGTAAAGAGCGCCATCGGGCAGGGCTTCCTCGTGCTCTTAGGCATAGAAGAAGCCGACACCCGCGACGACGCCGACTGGCTATGCCGCAAGATCAACGGCCTACGGGTGTTTAACGACGCCGACGGCGTCATGAACCTGGCCTTGGCCGACGTCGACGGCCGCGTGCTGGTGGTAAGTCAGTTCACCCTCATGGCATCGACCAAGAAGGGTAACCGGCCCAGCTACATACGGGCGGCGGGGCACGCCCACGCCATCCCCCTCTACGAGTACGTGGTGGAGCAGCTCGAGCAACTGACGGGCCACGAGGTGGGCACGGGAGAGTTTGGCGCCGACATGAAGGTAGACCTGCTCAACGACGGCCCGGTGACCATCTGCATGGACACGAAAAACAAAGAATAAGGCCCCGGCAGCAGTCGGCTCGGCCCCCTCATCAGCGCACTCATTTTCAGCCACATGAACCACATCGACCCTCACGCCGCGAGCCCCGCACCGGGCGGCGAGCCCATGACGCCCTCTCCCACCCTGCGTGAGATGCAGGCGCAGGTGGACGAATGGATACGCACCATCGGCGTACGCTATTTTTCAGAGCTTACCAACATGGCCTGCCTCACCGAAGAGGTGGGCGAACTGGCCCGCGTGATGGCGCGCACCTACGGCGACCAGTCGTTCAAGGCCGGCGAAAACCACGACGCGGGCGACGAAATGGCCGACGTGCTGTGGGTGCTGCTCTGCTTGGCCAACCAGACGGGCGTAGACCTGACCGAGGCCTTCCGCCGCAACATGGAGAAGAAGACACGCCGCGACGCCGACCGTCACCGCCTCAACACCAAACTGAAGGCGTAGCGCCCCGGACGCAGCCCGCAGCACAGCCTGACAGCCACGTGGCCGCAAGCGCTACACACGGAGCACAGCGGCCTCCCTAACCTACTGACCGACAACCTTTCAACCCTTACCATAATGACCACAGACCATTGTCATCACGACCACTGCGCCTGCTCGGAGAGCGGGGCAATGAGCTGCTACGAACAAGCCTTTGCTAAGTATAACCTCCACCTACACGACGAGGAGGTGGTCACGGCCGTACACCGCCTCGTAGACGACCACCGTGCCGCCTACGACACGGCCGAAGTGCGCCGCACGCTGCTGAGCACCGTGGAGCTTACCACGCTGAAAGTCACCGACTCGCAAGAGAGCGTGCTGGCCTTCACGGAGCGCGTCAACAAGTTTGCCGACGAACATCCCGACCTTCCCCATCTGGCTACCATCTGTGTCTACCCCAACTTCGCCAAGATAGTGAGCACTTCGTTGGAGGCCGACGGCGTGGAAGTGGCCTGCGTGAGCGGCGGCTTCCCCTCGAGCCAGACATTCATGGAGATAAAGACGGCCGAGACGGCGCTGGCCCTTCACGACGGGGCTACGGAGATAGACTGCGTGCTGAGCGTGGGACAGTTCCTCAGTGGCGACTACGAGACATGCGCCGACGAGATAGCCGAACTCAAAGCCGTGTGCGGCGAGCGACCGTTGAAGGTCATCCTCGAGACCGGGGCGCTACAGACGGCTTCGGCCATCAAGAAAGCGAGCCTGCTGGCCATGTACGCCGGGGCCGACTTCATCAAGACGAGCACGGGCAAGGTGGAACCTGCGGCCACTTTAGAGGCAGCTTACGTCATGTGTCAGGCCATCAGGGAGTACCACGCCGAGACAGGCCGCTTAGTAGGCTTCAAGGCAGCCGGCGGCATCAAGACGGTGAGCGAAGCCATTGATTTCTACACCGTTGTGAGCGAGCTCTTAGGCAAGGACTTTGCCACGGACGGCCACTTCCGCATTGGCACGAGCCGTCTGGCGAACCTCTTGGTGAGCGAGATCCTGGGCGAAGACGTGAAGCCGTTCTGAGCGTAGCCTACCCGGCAAAATAGTGGGGCTGCTCCGTCATAGACTGTGACGGGACGGCCCCATTCTGTGTATGACAGGGGCGCAGGAAAGGGTGGATGTCGTGGAGGTGTGCAGTGTAAGAATTCTTAGATGTACATGTAGGAAAAACGGCATGTACATGTAGAAAATCTTAGATGTACATGCAGAAAATCTTAGATGTACATGTAGGAAAAACGGTATGTACATGTAGAAAATCATAGATGTACATGCAGGAAAAACGGGCTGCTTCCCGTATTTCAGCAGGAAGCAGCCCGGTCAATGTGGGCTACGATGTGAGGATGGAGAGGCCACGCCGAGGGACAGCAAAAGCATTGCGCCGTCCGGCAAAAGCATTGCGCAGACATACAAAAGCTCTGAGCTGGCCTCGAAAGCGCTTCAGGGGTCGCTAAAACAGCGCCGCGGCAGGGCTTAGAGGTCGCGGGCAATGACAAAGTCAGAGTAGGCGGCGAGGGCTTGGCGCACGTTGTCGTTGTGCCAGTGGGGGAGCATGTCCTTGGCCTGTGCGTGTAGCTGCTCCATGACGCTGCGGGCGTAGTCGATGCCTCCGTTTTCCTTGGTGAAGGTGACGAGGTCTTCTATGTCGGTGGCTTCGGGCTGTCCGGTCTTGATGCGTCGTGCCACTTCGTGCATGTCGTCGTCGGGGCAAGCGTTGAGGGCGTAGAGGGCCGGAAGGGTGATTTTGCCTTCGCGCATGTCGTTGCCGGTGGGCTTACCCACCTTGTCGTCGGGATAGTAGTCGAAGATGTCGTCGCGTATCTGGAAGCACGTGCCTACGAGTTCGCCGAAGCGGCGTGCGCGGGCCACATACGCCTCGTCGGCGCCGGCGCTGAGGGCTCCCAGCTCGGCCGAAGCAGCAAAGAGGGCGGCCGTCTTGCAGTGTATGATGTGGAAGTAGGCCTCCTCGGTGAGCACCTCCTGACGTATGTTGTTGAGCTGGAAAATCTCTCCCTCGCTGAGCGTTCCGCCCAAGGTGGAAATGATGCGCACGACGCCCATGCTGCCCGTCATGGAGGCCTGGAGCAGGGCGGTGGAGAGGAGATAATCACCCAGGAGGACGGCTACCTTATTATCGTAGACGGCATTGGCAGAGGCCTGACCACGCCGCTGCGTGCTCTCGTCGACCACGTCGTCGTGGACGAGTGAGGCGGTGTGCAGGAGCTCGAGCGTGACAGCGGAGCGCAGGCTCTCGGGGCGCACCTCACCCACCTCCTTGGCCATGAGCAGAACGAGCAGCGGGCGCATCATCTTGCCCGTACGCCGGCTGATATAGGCCAGGGCCTGCCCGAGGAAATCGTCGGGATGGCTGAGGGCCTCGGCAAAGAGACTGCGGTAACGCTCTAAGTCGGCTGCTACGGGCTGGCGTATTTGGGTGAGTAAGTCCATGGGTGAATGAATTATCGGGCAAAATTACACCAAGCCTCGGAGAGGGCAAAGAAAAAGCGCCGCGATTTGCGCCTACGGCCTCAACTACGGGCGTGGAACGGGGGACGAGGGGCAGCGCAGAAAAAAAGAGCGGCGCGGTATTTCGGTGCACCGGAGAATTGACTTACTTTTGCGTAGACTGCGCGCCATGGCCTCGGCTGTCACGCCGGCGGCAGCGCGCCTCTCCCCCACCCCCTCCTCCATCGTCTCCATGAAGAAGCTTTATCTCTTAGACGCTTATGCCCTCATCTTCAGGGCATACTACGCCCTCATCCGCAGTCCGCGCATCAATTCGAAAGGCCGGAACACGTCTGCCGTCTATGGCTTTGTCAACACGCTCGAAGACATTCTCAAGAAAGAGCAGCCCGACTATGTGGGCATAGCCTTCGACCCCTCGGGCCCTACTTTCCGCCACGAGGCCTACCCTGCCTACAAGGCGCAGCGTGAGGCCACGCCCGAGGACATACGTTGGGCTGTGCCCGTCATCAAGGACATCATCCGCGCCTACGGCATCCCCATCCTCGAAGTGGCGGGCTACGAAGCCGACGACGTCATCGGCACACTGGCGCGACAGGGCGCAGCAGCCGGCCTCGACGTCCACCTCGTAACGCCCGACAAGGACTATGCCCAGCTCGTGGGGCCACACATCACGATGGAGCGCCCGCACCACGGCGGCGGCGGCTTCGACAGCCTCGGACCGCAAGAGGTATGCGCCAAATACGGCCTCACCGCGACGTCGCAGGTGGTCGACCTGCTCGGCCTCATGGGCGACACCGCCGACAACATACCGGGCTGCCCCGGTGTGGGTGAGAAGACAGCCGTCAAACTCATCTCGCAATTTGGGAGCATCGACGAGCTGCTGCGGCGCACGGGCGAGCTGAAGGGGGCACTGCGCAAGAAGGTGGAGGAGAACGTGGAGCAGATACGCTTCTCCAAGTTCCTCGTGACCATCTGCACCGATGTGCCCATCAGCCTCGACCTCGAAGCCCTCCGGCGACGCGAGAGCGACAAGGCCGCCCTTCGCCCCCTCTACGAAAACCTGGAGTTCCGCTCCTTCCTGCAACGCATGCAGACGGAGGAAGCTCAACCGTTAAACGATGCTAACGAGTGGGGGCCTCTCTTTGCGTCACTGCCCGACGAGGAGGCAGGCGAGGAAAAAGAAACCACTCACGAGCGCCTATGCGACGTAGCCCACAATTACCACTTCGTTGATACAGAAGAAGCTGCGCGCGGTCTGTGTTCCATTTTATTGACAAAAGAAATTGTGGGAATAGACACAGAGACCACTTCGGTGGACGCCATGCGCGCCGAACTGGTCGGCATGAGCTTTGCCACGCCCGACGGCGAAGCCTGGTACGTGGCAGTTCCACGTGAAACGGTCGAAGCCCGGCGCCGGGTCGACGCGCTGCGTCCGTTCTTCGAGAAAGAAGACCAGCTGAAGGTCGGGCAAAACATGAAGTACGACCTGCTCGTGCTCTCCCACTACGACGTCGAGGTCAAGGGTAGGCTCTTCGACACGCTCCTGGCCCACTATCTCGTGCAGCCCGAGCTGCGCCACGGGTTAGACTATCTCGCCGAGATTTACCTGCACTACGACACCATCCACATAGAGGAACTCATCGGGCCGAAGGGTCGGGGGCAGAAGAACATGCGCGACGTAGAGCCGCAAGCCGTCACCGACTACGCTTGCGAGGACGCCCACGTGGCCCTGCGCCTCTACCCGCTGCTGCTGAAGGAGCTCGAAGAGAACGGGCTCATGCGCGTGTTCAGCGAGATAGAGATGCCGCTCATGCCGGTGCTCATGCGGATGGAGCGCCACGGCGTGCGCCTCGACACCGACGCACTGGCGCAGACCGGCGAGCAGTTTCGCCGTCGCCTCGTAGAGTTGGAAGAAGAGATTTACCACTTAGCCGGCCACTCGTTCATGCTCACCTCGCCGCGCCAGGTGGGCGAGGTGCTCTTCGGCGAGCTCCAACTCAGCGAGAAAGCCAAGAAGACGAAGAGTGGGCAGTATCAGACGGGCGAGGAAGTGCTCGAAGCCCTGCGCCACAAGCACCCCATCGTGGGCAAGATACTGGCCCACCGCGCGCTGAAGAAGCTGCTGAGCACCTACATCGACGCCCTGCCCAAGCTCATCAACCCCGTGACGGGCCACCTGCACACGTCGTTCAATCAGGCCGTGACAGCCACGGGCCGCCTCAGTTCGAGCAATCCCAACCTGCAGAACATACCCGTGCGCGGCGAAGACGGCCGCGAGATACGCAAGGCCTTTGTGCCCGAAGAGGGGGAAATCTTCTTCTCGGCCGACTACTCTCAGATCGAGCTGCGTCTCATGGCCCACCTCAGCGGCGACGCCAACCTCGTGGACGACTTCCGCGAGGGCAAGGACATACATGCTGCCACCGCCGCCCGCATCTTCCATAAAGACCTCACCGACATCAGCCGCGACGAGCGCCGCAAGGCCAAGACGGCCAACTTCGGCATCATCTACGGCATAAGCGCCTTCGGGTTGGCAGAGCGCATGGACGTCACGCGCACTGAGGCCAAAGAACTCATAGACAGCTACTTCGCCACTTACCCCGGCGTCAAGACCTACATGGAGCACAGCGTGGAAGAGGCCCGCAAGTCAGGCTACATCGTGACCGCCTTCGGGCGCCGCCGCTACCTGGCCGACATCAACTCGCGCAACGCCGTGGTGCGCGGATACGCTGAGCGCAACGCCGTCAATGCTCCCATTCAGGGCACAGCCGCCGACATCATCAAGGTGGCCATGATACGCATCGACCAACGGCTGCGCAGCGAGGGCTTCCATGCCACCATGCGGCTGCAGGTGCACGACGAACTCAACTTCAGCGTGCCGCCCGCTGAGTTAGAGAGCGTGCGCCGTATCGTGGTCGACGAGATGGAGAAGGCTTACAGCCTCAGCGTGCCCCTCATAGCCGACTGCGGCACGGGCAACAACTGGTTGGAGGCCCACTGACGACGGCCGGCATCCCCGCCCTCCGAGGCCCTACGCCATAGACGCCGGCCAACCGCAAGGCCGACGCACCCCCTCACCCACCGACCGCATTCAACCCTCTCCCCCACCCTGCCCATGAACAAGACCATCTGGCTCGGCAAGCTGCTGCTCACCCACCACGGACTGACCAAGCAGGAAATACTCGACGCCTGGCGTCAAGAGGACGACCGAGGGCGTCCCATGGCCGAGAGCACCTTCTTCGCCAACCGCAACAACCTGCAAGACTATTTCGGCCTGCCCATCGTCTGCAAGGACGGGCGTTACTACCTCGGCGACCTCTACGACGCCGAAGCCGGCAAGGTGCTGCGGCGCATGCTCGTAGGACCGAGCGACGACGAACACGTCCACCTCGACACCGAGCCCGTCAACGCGGCCCTCATACCTACCGTCATGGAGGCCGTCACCGAGCGCATCACCCTCCACATAGCCTACCGGCCCTTCGACAAGGAAGGCTACGAGACCGACGTCAATCCGCTGGTATTCAATGTCTATCGCGGGCGGTGGTACATCACCGGACCGAGCAGCCGCCATGCCGCCGTGCGCACCTTCGCCTCTGACCGCATCGTCACACTCAGGCCCACGGGCCTCCGCTTCAGGCGGCCGCCACGCTTCCAGCCCGGCCAGCTCATGCAGTACTGCTACGGTGCCTTCCCCAACACCACCATAGCGCCCGCCCACATCGTGCTGAAGGTGAGCCGCCGCGTGGCGCCCTACTTCCGCACCACCCCTCTGCACCACAGCCAGAGCGAGCTGCCCCCGCAAGACCCGGAGCGCGAAGCCCACTTCGCCTTCGACCTCTCCCCCACCCCCGACTTCATCGGGCAAGTGCTCTCATGGGGGCCGGAGGTGGAGGTGGTAAGCCCCGAAAGCCTCCGGGCGCAAGTGGCCGCCCTCCTGCGGGAAACGCTCGGGCGATACTGAACCCGTTGGTCTATTTCACGGTCGCTCCACAGCCTCCGAGCCCCACGCGCAACCCCCTCGCCACATCGGCCTCCGCGGCAGCGCTTCACGGGAATACTTCCAAGAAATTCTACAAGCATCCCCGTATTTTCTGCAAGCATTCCAGGATTTTCTGCCCGCCTCGCTACCCTATGAAGATAGCATCCGCGATTGGTCAAAATGTCGGATGCAACCACGCTGTCCACACCTCGTGCAGCCGGCACACCATCGACGCGCTCCGCAGGGCTCAACACCCTCACCCCCACCCTCTTCCGAAGAAAATGCCTAACTTTGCGGCCTCAACCACCTACATCACATCAACCACATGAACCTTAAAGCCCGCGCCGCAGCGTGTCTCACGCTGTTTCTCTGCACGCTGAGCCTCTTAGCACAGGTAACCTTCCAAGTCAGCTACAAACGCGTCGACGCCACCCACATCGACATTGTCTTCACCGGCACTGCCGCCCAGGGCTGGCACATCTATTCCAACGACTTCGAGGCCGGCGGCCCCACCCGCGCCACGTTCCAGACCGACCACATGGAAGGCGCACGCCTCGTAGGCACACTCCGCCCCGGTCCCGGCGCCAAGCGCCACGTCGACCCCATCTTCGACATGCCCGTGAGCTACTTCGAGGGCACAGCCGTCTTCACCCAGCGCGTCGAACTCACCGGCAAGGACTACGACCTGAAGGGCTACATGAAATACGGCGCCTGCAACGACCAGAACTGCCTGCCTCCCACCAGCGTCAATGCCCGTCTCACCGGCTCTGACGGCCCTGCCGCCACCCCTGACAAGGCAGAGACGAAACCCGCTGCCGAGGCGGCCGAGACCCACGCTGCCGAAGCCCCTGCCGAAGCCGTCGCCACCGACACCGCCACTGCCGCCACCCCGACAGCCGCCACCGACAGCCTGCGACTGAGCGCCTCCACCGCAGCGGCCGACAGCGCCACGGTGGCCCTATGGTGGCAGCCCGTGGTGGGTGAACTCAAAGCCCTCGGCGGCGAGGCGGCCGACATGACGGGCAAACCCTTCTACCTCATCTTCCTGCTCGGCTTCGTGGGCGGCCTGCTGGCCCTCTTCACCCCCTGCGTGTGGCCCATCATCCCCATGACCGTCAGCTTCTTCCTCAAACGCAGCGGCAACCGCCGCAAGGGCCTGCGCGACGCCCTGACCTACGGAGTCAGCATCGTGGTCATCTACGTAGGTCTGGGCCTCATCATCACCACCCTCTTTGGCGCCAGCGCGCTCAACGACCTGAGCACCAACGCCCTGTTCAACCTGCTCTTCTTCGCCATGCTCGTCGTGTTCGGCGCCTCCTTCCTGGGCGGCTTCGAAATCACACTGCCCTCGAAGTGGAACAACGCCGTCGACCGCAAGGCCGAGAGCACGACGGGCCTGCTGAGCATCTTCCTCATGGCCTTCACGCTGAGCCTGGTGAGCTTCAGCTGCACGGGCCCCATCATCGGCTTCCTGCTCGTCGAGGTGAGCACCGGCGGCGGCTCGGCCCTGGCCCCCACCATCGGCATGCTCGGCTTCGCCGTAGCCTTGGCCCTGCCCTTCACCCTCTTCGCCCTCTTCCCCGCCTGGTTGAAGAGCGCCCCGAGGAGCGGCGGATGGATGAACAAGATCAAGGTGGTGCTGGGCTTCCTCGAGCTGGCCTTCGCCCTGAAATTCTTCTCTGTGGCCGACCTCGCCTACGGCTGGCGCCTGCTCGACCGCGAAACCTTCCTCGCCCTGTGGATAGCCCTCGCCTTCTGCCTCGGCCTCTATCTCGTGGGCCTCATCAAGTTTCCCCACGACGACGCCGACGACCGCACGACCTCCGTGCCCTCCTTCCTGCTGAGCCTGGCCGCCTTCGGCTTCGCCATCTACATGATACCCGGCCTCTGGGGCGCCCCCCTCAAGGCTGTCAGCGCCTTCGCCCCACCCCTCTCCACACAAGACTTTAACCTCGACCCCGCCAAGGTGGAACCGCAATTCAAGGACTACGAGGCAGGCATGGCTTACGCCCGCGCCGTGGGCAAGCCCGTGCTCATCGACTTCACCGGCCACGGCTGTGTCAACTGCCGCAAGATGGAGCTCGCCGTCTGGCACGACGCCCGGGTGCGCGACCTCATCAACAATGACTATGTGCTCATCTCCCTCTACGTGGACGAGAAGACCCCCCTGCCCCAACCCGTCGACGTAAGCGAGAACGGCAGCGTGACCACCCTGCGCACCGTGGGCGACAAGTGGAGCTACCTGCAGCGCACCAAGTTCGGCGCCAACGCCCAACCCTTCTACGTGCTGCTCGACGCCGACGGCAAACCCATAGAGAGCGCCCGCTCCTACGACGAAGACGTCAGCGCCTACGTAGGCTGGCTGCGCCGCGGACTCGAAGCCTACAGCCGGCCCTGAGAAGGCCCCACGGGCCGCTGCACACCGCCGCCCTGCCCCACCCTATACACACCAACCCCGTATGACGCCCTGCCCTGTGCAGAGAAGCCATACGGGGTTGTTGCGTGGATGGTAGAGAAGGCAGCGCGGCTACTCGTACTCGCGGGCCTCCTGCTCGCCCTTGAGCACAGCGAGGGCATTCTGGGCCAGCGCCTCCATCTCGTCCTCGCCGGGATAGATGTAGACCGGAGCGAGATAGCTGATGCGCTCCTTGAGGCCCGAGACGATGTAGTCGGAATAGGCCATGCCGCCGGTGATGAGCACGGCGTCGACCTTACCCCTGAGCACGGCTCCCTCGGCGGCTATGCTCTTGGCCGTGTGATAGATCATGGCGTTAATGAGCAGCTCGGCGCGCTTGTTGCCCTCGTGCATCATGTCGATGATGCGCTTGACGTCGGTGGTGCCGAGGTGGGCCATGAGTCCTGCCTTGCCTGCCACGCGGCGTTTGAGCTGGTCCTCTGTGTAGCGGCCGCTGAAGCAGAGATGGATGAGGTCGGCCGCCGGCAGTGTGCCTGCACGCTCAGGCGAGAGAGGACCTTCGCCGTCGAGGGCATTGTTGGCATCGACGGCACGTCCATACTCATGGGCAGCCACGGAGATGCCTCCGCCGAGATGGCAAATGATGAGGCGCAGGTCTTCGTAGCGGCAGCCCATGGCCTTGGCGTGGCGGCGGGCGATGGCGCGCTGATTGAGGGCGTGCCAGATGCTCAGCCGCGGCATGAGGGGCGAACCGCTGATGCGGGCCTCGGGCAGCAGTTCGTCGACCACGGCGGGGTCGGCAATGTAGGCCCTGCAGCCGTTCTTCTGCATGGCCGCCAGCTCGGCCGCAATGAGGCAGCCCAGGTTGCAGGCATGCTTGCGCAGGGCATAGGCAGTGTCGTAGACCATCTTGCGATTGACGCGGTAGACGCCGCCGGGTATGGGCTTGGTCAGTCCGCCGCGGCCGATGATGGCGTCAAAGCAGAAGGGGATGTCGTTGTCCCTGAGCCAGTTCATCACCAACTCGCGGCGAAAGTCGTGCTGGTCGGTGATGTGCTTGAAGGGGGCAAGCTCCTCGGGGCTGTGACGGATGGTGCTCACCAAGAGCGGCGTGCTGTCTACGTAGACTGCCACCTTCGTAGAGGTGGACCCGGGATTGATGACAAGAATGCGGTAGCCAGGCTGCGGCACATGGTGCTGCGGGGGCGCTGACGGCGTGAAAGGCATGGTGTAAGGCTTTGACAATGTGAGAGAATAGGGTAGGGGAGGGGCTGTGCGGCAGGGCGCTCAGGCGTTGAAGACGGCCAGCAGCAGGCTGTGGTACTTGGCCTCGGCATCGTCGCCGCGCGAAGGCAGCACGACGGGCTTCAGTGTGCCGCAAAGCACCCCGGCCACCTTGGCAGCCGCAAAGAGGGGCAACGCCTTGTAGAGCAGGTTGCCGGTCTCGATGTCGGGCAGAACGAGGGCATCGGCCCGGCCTTCGAGCGCAGAGACTATGCCCTTCGTGGCGAGACACTGAGGGTCGAGCGAGGTGCGCAGGTCGAGCGGCCCGTCTACGCGCAGCCTGCCCCAGCGCCCCTCGGCGGCCTGGCGAATGATGGCAGCGTAGCCCACGGTGTGGGGAAACTTCTCGCTGACCGTCTCGGCGCAATGGTTAAGGGCTATGCGCGGCTCCGTGACGCCGAGGCGGTGGAGCAAACCCGCCAGCTCGCCCACCTGGGCCTCGCGCTGAAACTGGGTGGGGTAGGGGATGACGGCAGCATCGCTGAAAAAGAGCATCTTCTCGCGTCCCGGCACCTCGGCGGCTGCGATGTGGGTGAGCACGGCACCTTCGGGCAGAAGACCCTCCTGCTTATCAAGCACGGCGCGCAGCAGGGTGGAGGTGTGGACTAGGCCCTTGAAGAGCACCGAGGCCCGGCCACTGCGCACAAGACCTACGGCCACGCGGGCCGCAGCAGCTTCGTCGGGCGCTTCCACATAACTCACTCCCGACGGCTCACTCCCGCAGGACGACTGCCAGAGAGCGCGCACCGCGGAGCAGCTGCCCACAAACACGGCCTCGGCAATGCCCTCGTCCACCGCGCGGCGCACGGCCTCGAAGGTGCTGACATCGTGGCCACAGACCACGGCGAGGCACACCCGGCGACAGGTGTGGCGAAGATGGGACGCAAGGGCTGAAAATGAGGAGACTATCTGCATGGAGCGGGGAACGGGAAAGAGGGTGACGGAAATAATGTGCGCAAAGTTAGGATATTTGAGCATACAAATTGCACACCGTCTCATGATTTATGCAATAATCTAACCACGACGACCACACTTCGCGGCCAAGGTGAGACAGCAGGGCGGGGAAGCGGAGAGGCAGGAGCATAATCTGAGAGAGGCAGGACGACGAAGCCGGGCCGCAGGGCTGTGA
>CAMAMB010000031.1 GCA_945836755.1 uncultured Bacteroidales bacterium | reverse complement strand
GCAGGAAAAACTAGATGTACATGCAGGAAAAACCAGATGTACATGCAGGAAAAACTAGATGTACATGCAGGAAAAACTAGATGTACATGCAGGAAAAACCAGATGTACATGCAGGAAAAACGGAATGACATGTAGGAAAGGGCAAACGGCCGATGCATGTCCGCGGCGCGGGCCACCATGCTGTACGCTGCATGAGACAGGGGCGTTCGCCGCATGGAACAAAGGGGCAGCGGCTGTTAAAAAACTCTTTATCAGGCAAAGCGTTTCTTTACTTTATTCCTATCTTTGTCCCGAGTATAGGGAGAGGCCATCCAATGACCCTCCTCCCCGCGCCCCTACTCTGCGCCGCAGAGCGGCGGTGTGGGCGCCTCGCGACCCGGCGTTGCACCGCAGCCCCGGACTCTGGCAGCCCCCTCTCACAGCTTCGCCCGCCCTCGGGCCACGGTTATCACTCTCACCCACCCATTCCCCTTTATGAAAGACTTCTTCCGCGTCATGAGGAAATACGTGAGCCCTTACAAGGCATACCTTGCAGGGTCGCTCTTCTTCAACCTCCTCTCCGCGTTGCTGAACGTGTTTTCGTTCATCTCCGTCATACCCATGCTCCAGCTGCTCTTCGGCATCGACCAGAACCGCTACGAGTTCATCCCCTGGGAGGCAGCCGGCATGAGCGCCAAGGACATTGCCATCAACAATATGTACTGGTATACGACGCAGCTGATGGACAACTACGGGGCTGCTACCACGCTGCTGCTCATTGGGTTGTTCCTCGTGGTGACCACCTTCCTGAAGACCGGCTGCTACTTTGCCTCGGTAGCGGTCATGGTGCCGCTCCGCACGGGCATTGTGCGCGACATCCGTCGCCAGGTGTACCATAAGATAGTGTCGCTGCCGCTGTCGTTCTTCAGCGACGAGCGCAAGGGCGACATCATAGCCCGCATGAGCGGCGACGTGAGCGAGATAGAGAACTCCATCACGGGGTCGTTGGAGATGCTTATCAAGAACCCCATCCTGCTGGTGTGCTACTTCGGTGTGCTTATCTACACCTCTTGGCAGCTTACCATCTTCACCATCGTCGTGCTGCCCATCATGGGATGGATGATGGGGAGGATAGGACGTAAGCTGAAGCAGCGCAGCTTGGAGGCCCAGAACAAGTGGAGCGAGACGATGTCGCAGTTAGAGGAGACGCTGGGCGGCATGCGCATTATCAAAGCCTTCACGGCCGAGCGCAAGATGACGCGCCGCTTCGACGAGGCCACCGACGACTTCCGCAATGCGGCCAGCCGCGTCTCCATCCGCCAGTCGAGCGCCCACCCGGTGAGCGAGTTTCTCGGCACGACGCTCATCGTGCTGGTGCTGTGGTACGGCGGCACCCTCATCTTCTCCGACCACAGCCCCATCGACGCGCCGACGTTCATCTTCTACATGATCATACTCTACAGCATCATCCAGCCGCTGAAAGACTTTTCGAAGGCCTCGTACAGCATACCCAAGGGCATGGCCAGCATTGAGCGCGTCAATAAGATACTGCTCGCACCCAACCCCATACAGAGCCCGGCCCACCCGAAGCCTTTGGAAGGGCTGAACAGCGCCATCGAGTTCCGCCACGTCAGCTTTGCCTATAGCCAGGGTAATCCCGTGCTCCACGACGTCAGCCTCACCGTAGAGCAAGGCAAGACGGTGGCCCTCGTGGGACAGAGCGGCTCGGGCAAGTCGACCCTCGTCGACCTGCTGCCACGCTACCACGACGTGACAGGCGGCGAGATACTCATTGACGGCATCAACGTGAAGGATGTCAGTGTGACCGACCTGCGTTCGCTCATCGGCAACGTTAATCAGGAGGCCATTCTCTTTAACGACACGTTTTACAACAATATCACCTTCGGCGTAGAGAGTGCCACGATGGACGAAGTGATTGCGGCGGCCAAGATAGCCAATGCCCACGACTTCATCATGGAGAGCGAGCACGGCTACGACACAAAGGTGGGCGACCGCGGCTGCCGCCTCTCGGGCGGCCAGCGCCAGCGCATCAGCATAGCGCGGGCCATCTTGAAAAATCCCGCCATCCTCATCCTCGACGAGGCCACCTCCGCCCTCGACACCGAAAGCGAGCGCCTCGTGCAGGAAGCCCTCGAAAGGCTCATGAAGACGCGCACCACCATCGCCATCGCCCACCGTCTCTCCACCATACGCCACGCCGACGAAATCTGCGTGCTCTACGAGGGACGCATCGTAGAACGCGGCACCCACGAGGCCCTGCTCAAACTCGGCGGATACTACAAGCGGCTCAACGACATGCAGCAGCTCTGAGGCTGAAAACCACCGACCCACAGCTGCCAGCCGTGCGCCCACGTAGCCACACCTCCCCCCTCCCCTACGAACCCGCGCCAAGCAGCCCGCCCAGCGAGCTGCTTCTTGTATGAAGCCACACAGCGGCCACCACACAGCGCGCCTCCCCCTTACCGCCCCATCACCTTATGCACAAGAAGAACCTCATAGCCGCCCCGCCCCTCCACCGCAAGCGCGTACTCATTACCGGCGCCAGCGGCTTCATCGGCAGCTTCCTCGTGGAGCGCGCCCTCGAAAAGGGGCTCGACGTGTGGGCCGCCGTACGCCCCACCAGCTCGCGCCGCTACCTCAAAGACCCCCGCATCCACTTTCTCGAGGCCGACCTCAGCAGCGACGAACGCCTCACCATGCAGCTCGCGACCTACGCCAAAGGGCAAGTTCCCTTCGACTACGTCATCCACGCCGCCGGAGCCACCCGCGCCAAAAACGAAGCCGCCTTCCGCCGCGTCAACACCGAGGGCACGCTGCGCCTGGCCCGCCTGCTCATGGCCACGGGAGCACTAAAGCCTGCCGGCCGCTTCGTCTTCATCAGCTCACTCAGCGTGTGCGGCTGCCTCCACGACACCGACCGCCGCCCCCTCCGCGCCACCGACGTGCCCAGCCCCAACACGGCCTACGGGCGCTCTAAGCTCGACGCAGAGCGAGGCCTCGCGCGAATAGAGGGCCTCAACTACGTCATCCTGCGACCCACCGGCGTCTACGGCCCACGCGAGAAAGACTACTTCCTCATGGCCAAGAGCATACGCCGCCACGTAGACTTCGCCGTGGGATACAGCCCGCAAGTGCTCACCTTCATCTACGTGCGCGACCTCGTAGAGGCAGCCATGCTGGCACTGCGCGGCGGACGTCTCGGCCACGTCTACC
The DNA here is from genome assembly GCA_945836755.1 of uncultured Bacteroidales bacterium. Lineage (GTDB taxonomy): Bacteria > Bacteroidota > Bacteroidia > Bacteroidales > Bacteroidaceae > Alloprevotella. The sequence goes on along the minus strand of CAMAMB010000031.1, from coordinate 22,732 downwards.
ATCTGAGCGACGGCCATCAGTACACCAGCCGAAGCTTCAGCAACCTGCTCGCGCTACATCTCGGCGTGCGCCACGTGCTCCACATCGTCGCCCCGCTCTGGGTGCTGAAACTCGCATGCTGGTGCGCCGAAAAGGGAGCGGCCCTCGCCTCCACGACATCTACACTCAACACCGACAAGTACCGCATCATGAAGCAGCGCAACTGGCGCTGCGACATAGCCCCCGCCCGCGAGGAGCTGGGCTATACGCCCCGCTGGCCCTTGGCACGCGGAGTGCAGGAAGCCGTTGCCTGGTACAAGCAGGAGGGCTGGCTCTAAGGTCCGACCCGAACGTCTCCCGCCCCCCTGACCCTATTTACCTCCACCTCACACGCCTTATCCCTCACACGGAGCGCCTCGCAGCCTCCCCTCCACCCATGACCACTTCACCCAAGCGCCGGCCCGTCTGCCTCGAATGGCTTACCCTGGGCTATACATTGCTTACAAGCCTTCTCATCCTTATCTACCGCGACGAGCTGACCGACCCCCGGCCGCTGCTGACCGGCCGCGCCTTCATCGTGGGCACGATGGTCCTGCTCTACGCCATCTACCGTCTGCGTCCGATGGGCGTCACGCTCTTTCTGCGCTATCTCTTTCCGCTCACCTTGCTTGGCTACTGGTACCCAGATACTTACGAGTTTTGCCAGCTGCTTCCCAATCTCGACCACATCTTCGCCTCGGCCGAAGCGGCCCTATTCGGCTTCCAACCCAGCATCACCTTCTCGCAAGCTTTGCCGCAGAAAGTGTGGAGCGAGCTGTTTCACATGGGCTACGAGGCCTATTACCTGCTCATCGCGCTTACTGTGCTTCATCCCTTGGCCGGTCGCATGCGGCTCTTCGAACGCACGGCGTTCATCGTGCTGGGCTCCTTCTTCCTCTACTACCTTATCTACCTTTTCCTGCCCGTAGCCGGGCCGCAATACTACTTCGAAGCGGTGGGCTTCGATGCCATTGAGGCAGGCCACTTCCCGGCCCTCGGCGACTACTTCCGCACCCACACGGCCCTGGCTCCCTCTCCCGGTCCCGAGGGCTTCTTCCGCAGTCTGGTGGAGAGCACTCAGGCGGGCGGCGAACGTCCCACGGCGGCCTTCCCCTCCTCCCACGTGGGCGTCAGCACCGTACTGCTCATGCTGCTCTGGCGCGACCGTCGCCCTTTGGCCTACGTAGCCCTGCCCTTCTACGTCTTTCTCTGTGGCGCCACGGTCTACATCCAGGCCCACTACCTCATCGACGTGCTGGGAGGCTGGCTCAGCGCCGTGGCCTTCTACTACGCTTGCAGCGCCGTCTATGCCCGTTGCTTCGCCGCTACCAATCCGTTCGGCCTCACCCCGTCCGCTCATTCTTCAACCCCTCATACACTATGACACGTACCCTTCTCTCCCTCCTGTTCTGCGCGGCCTCGCTCACAGCTGCCGCCCAGACCGACCGTGGCGGCATTTCGCCCCAACTGCTCAGCCGTCTGCGGGCGGCAGAAGCAGCCTCGCCCACCCACAACGCCCTGCGCAACGCCCTGGCAGGCACTTCCATCAACCAGCTTGCCACCAACCCGCTCAACCCCGAGGCCAACGACAAACACTTCAGCCACGAAGTGCCCTCCAAAGGCATCACCGACCAGCAGAGCTCCGGCCGCTGCTGGCTCTTTACGGGGCTCAACGTCATGCGTGCGGCCATGATCAAGCAGTACAGCCTTGGCGAGTTCCAGTTCTCGCAGAGCTATTGCTTCTTCTACGACCAGCTCGAGAAGGCCAACCTCTTCCTCCAGGCCGTCATCGACCGTGCCCGCCTCCCCATGGACGACAAGACCGTCGACTGGCTCTTCCAGCACCCGCTCTCTGACGGCGGCACCTTCTGCGGCGTCATCGACGTGGTCAGCAAGTACGGCGTAGTGCCGGCCGACGTCATGCCCGAGAGCTACAACGCCAACAACACCTCCAAGATGAGCGCCATACTCAGCCTCAAGCTCCGCGAGTGGGGCCTCACCCTGCGCAAGGCGGCCGACAAGGGCGAAAAGGCTGCCGACCTCAACCGGCGCAAGGAGAAAATGCTCGCAGAGGTCTACCACATACTCGCCATCTGCCTGGGATGCCCGCCCGAGAGCTTCACCTACACCCTGCGCGACAGCAGCGGCAAGGCCCTCTCCACCAAGGAGTATACGCCCCTGTCCTTCTACCATGAATACGTGGGCAAGGACCTCGCAGCCTCATACATCATGGTCATGAACGACCCCTCCCGCCCGTACCACAAGACCTACACCATCGACCTCGACCGCCACTCCTACGACGGCGTGCAGTGGACGTATCTCAACCTGCCCATGGACGAAATCAAGCCCCTGGCCATTGCCAGCATCAAAGACAGCACCATGATGTACTTCTCCTGCGACGTAGGCAAGATGTACCACGCCAAGAGCGGCGTGCTCTCGCTCCGCAACTACGACTACGAGTCGCTCTTCTCCACCACCTTCCCCATGACCAAGGCCGAGCGCATACAGACTTACGCCTCTGCCTCGAGCCACGCCATGACGCTCATGGCCGTCGACCTCGACGCCGAAGGCAAGGCCGTCAAGTGGATGGTAGAGAACTCTTGGGGCGCAAGCAGCGGATACCGCGGCCACCTCATCATGACCGACGCTTGGTTCGACGAATACATGTTCCGCCTCGTGGTCGACAAGAAGTACGTGCCCGCAGGCACCCTCAGCCTCATGAACCAGAAGCCTACCGTGCTTCCGGCCTGGGATCCCCTCTTCCGCGGCGAGGAATAAAGCCTCCGCACCGCTCCCCCCCTTACACGCCGCCGCAGCCAAGGCGCTGTCGCTCTCACCTCGAAACGAGAGCAACCGCCCGGGCTGCGGCGGACGCGTCTGTGAGGCCGGCCGGCGGCCGCCAACACGACGCTGACGGCCGACGCAGAAGCACCGGCCGTTCACTACATATATATCTATGGAAAGCTATATGTACATCCCGTTAAAACTACATGTACATCCAGAAAAAACTACATGTACATCCAGAAAAAACTACATGTACATCCAGGAAAAACTACATGTACATCCAGAAAAAACTACATGTACATCCAGGAAAAACCAGCTGCACATCTCCCTTCCCCGCTCCGCATCAGCGGCCCGTCCGGCGTCAGTCCGAAGCCTCGGCCGAAGGGCCGGGCCATCGGCGTGAGGCACGGCACAGCTCAGAGCAAGCCCGCCTCCACCATGGTGACCACCCGCTCGGTGTAGCGGTCGTCGCCCTCGGGGTCGTACTTCTTGGCCAAGCTGTTGCCAAAGAGCAGGGCGATGCCCTGGTAGAGGTTGGCCTTGAACGAACCCATGAAGGCCTTGGCTATGCTGTAGCCCGTCTGGTTACACTCGCGGTTGATGAGTTTGACGAGCAGCTGGCCCTGCGAGCGGGTCAGCTTCTTGAGCGCCGGGGCATACTGGCGCTTCAGGTCGCGCTCCACGCGGAGCATGTGTTCCTGCTTGGCCTTCTTCGTGGGCAGCGTCTCGAGCACCTCGTAGGTCTCAATGATGGTCATCTTCGTCAGCTTGGCCCATGGCAACACCTTCTTGACATTGTAGACAAGGCGGTTGTACCGCTCGCGCTCCTTGTCGTTCTTAAACTGCATAGGCGGATACTTAGGCAGTGTGGGGAAGATGATGTGGGGTATCACGCGGCCGTTATACTCCGTCTCGCCCACCTGCGTCATGAGGGGCATCTCCGTCTGCTGTAGGGCGGTGTCGGGCGGCAGAGCCTCCTCGCCGTCGGTGCCCACGCCGTCGGTGCCCACAGACTGGGCTGCCAGCCTCAGGGGCAGCAATAGCAAGACGAGTAGCAGGAGAGTGAGAAAGCGCATGGCCGTATGACGTGAATACGGGCGCGAAAGTAGCAAGTTTTCAGTTACCGCTCCGTTATTATATCTTAATTAACCGAAGAGTGTGGATAAAAAGCGGTTTCTTTGCGATACGAAACCACAGCAGGGGCAGGCTCTGCGGCCTTACCCCGCTGCCAACCACTCACGGCCATGACAAGAAAAGTAACCACGCGACCTGCACGCCGCCTCAAGAAGAAGGAGGTGACGAAATCCCTCATCCGTCTCTTCGAAGAGCATCCCGGGCGCACCTTCAGCGTGAAGGAGCTCTTCAGCCTCTTCGCCGCTGCCAATCATCCCGCCAAGATGATCATCATGGACAGCCTTAACGAGCTGCTGCTCGACGACTACATAGCCACCGACGGCGAAGGCGGCTACCGCAACGCCATACGCTCCAACGTGATGGAGGGCACCTTCCAGCGCAAGCGCAACGGCCACAACGCCTTCATTCCCGACGACGGCGGCAAGAGCATCCTGGTCTGCGAACGCAACTCGCTCCACGCCCTCGACGGCGACCGCGTCAGAGTGACCATGCTGGCGCGCCGCAAGGGCCACACACGCGAGGCCGAAGTGGTCGAGATCATCCAGCGCAAGACCGACACCTTCGTCGGCCGCCTGCAGGTGGAGAAGGGCTACGGCTTCCTCGTCACCGAGAGCCGCTCCCTGGCCACAGACATCTTCATACCCAAGACCCAGCTCAAGGGCGGCAAGGACGGCGACAAGGCCGTGGTCAAGATCGTGGAGTGGCCGTCGGAGTCGAAGAGCCCGATAGGCAAGGTGGTCGACATACTGGGCCGACAGGGAGAGAACAACGCCGAGATGCACGCCATACTGGCCCAGTACGGCCTGCCATACACCTACCCCGAACGCGTGGAGAAGGCCGCCGAGAAGCTGTCGCCCGACATCACCCCCGAAGAGATTGCACGCCGCGAAGACTTCCGCTCCGTGACCACCTTCACCATCGATCCCCACGACGCCAAGGACTTCGACGACGCCCTCTCCATCCGCAAGCTCTCTGACGGGCAGTGGGAGGTGGGCGTACACATCGCCGACGTGAGCCACTACGTCAAGGAGGGCGACATCATAGACAAAGAGGCCGAGAAGCGCGCTACCAGCGTCTACCTCGTAGACCGCACCATCCCCATGCTGCCCGAGCGCCTCTGCAACTTCATCTGCTCGCTGCGCCCCGACGAGGAGAAGCTGGCCTACTCCGCCATTTTCTGCATGGACGAAGAGGGCCGCATCAACGACTGGCATCTGGCACACACCGTCATACGCTCCGACCGCCGCTTCACCTATGAAGAGGTGCAGACCATACTCGAACGCAACGGCGAAGCCTCAGACGCCGACCTCGCCCTGCCCGGCGACCACCCCGAACCCCTGCCCCGCGGCAGCGAGCCCGAAGGCGAATATGCTGCCGAACTCATCTGCCTCAACCGCCTGGCCAAGAAGTTACGCGCCGAACGTTTCAAGAACGGAGCCATCGGCTTCGACCGCGCCGAGGTACGCTTCGAGGTGGACGAAACGGGGCATCCCGTCTCCACGTACATCAAGGTGGCCAAGGACGCCAACAAGCTCGTGGAGGAATTCATGCTCTTAGCCAACCGCAGCGTGGCCGAGATGGTGGGCCGAGTGCCTAAGGGCAAGAAGGCCAAGGTGCTGCCCTACCGCATACACGATGTGCCCGACCCCGAAAAGATGGAGAAGCTCAGCGGCTTTGTGGCCAAGTTCGGCTACAAAGTGCGCACCGAGGGCACCAAGAAGGATGTGAGCAAGAGCCTTAACCGCCTGCTCAGCGACGTTAAGGGGAAGAAGGAGGAAAACGTGGTGGAACTCGTGGCCCTGCGCGCCATGATGAAGGCTCGATACAGCGTACACAACATTGGCCACTACGGCCTTATGTTCAACTACTACACCCACTTCACCTCGCCCATACGCCGCTACCCTGACACGCTGGTTCACCGCCTGCTCACCCGTTACGCCGAAGGCGGCCGCTCGGCCAGCGCCACCAAGTATGAAGAGCTCTGCGAGCACGCCTCTGACATGGAACAACTCGCAGCCACTGCCGAGAGAGCCAGCATCAAGTACAAGCAAGTGGAATTCATGGCCGACCGCATCGGACGGGAGTACGACGGCACGGTGAGCGGCGTGACGGAATTTGGCCTCTACGTCGAAATCACGGAGAACGGCTGCGAGGGCATGATACCCCTGCGCATGCTCATGGACGACTACTACGAGTTTGACGAACGCAACATCTGTCTGCGCGGCCGCCGCTACCACAAGATCTACAGCTTGGGCGACAAGGTGCGCATCAAGGTGGAGCGGGCTGACATAGACCACCGCCTCATCGACTTCAGCCTCGTGGGCGAAGACCCCGCCATCAGCAAGCGCGCCATGCAGCCTCCTACGCCCGAACCCGTTGCCACCAAGGGCAAGAAGCAGCGCAAGCGCCCACGTGCAGGCTCCAAACGCTACGGCAGAGGCTGACCCCGACCCGCAGCCCCGACCCGGACCTTTCACAGACAGAGAGGGACGTCTCTCCATGTACACGTACAGGAAGAGACGTCCCTTTGTCATGAGATGCAGCCCGTTGGGGCTCAGCCTGCCCTACCCGGCGGCCCCGGCGCGACCGTGGCGCAGACGGTGGGTCACGTCGACAAGGGCTGCGCGGTCGTGGTCCACGCGGTAGAGGCGCTGGTTGGTGGTGGGCGCACTGAGCGGACCGAGGTCGGCACGGTAAGGGCCGAGCTTCACATAGTCGAAGGCCATGAGGGTAGAGGCTGCCACGGCCGGCAGCACCTCGTCGCCCGAATACCACCCCGTACGGAGAGCGCCCGCATAACGGCGGCGCACGGCCGAGAGCAGGGATACGACGGCCCCGGGATCGTTGTCGCCACCCATGAGAGCCACGCAGGTGATGCTCCCTTCATAAGAGGCAACCAACGAGAGCAGCCTCTCCTCGGTGAGAGGCTCACCCACGTCACCCTGAAGGTGGGCGCTGTGGCAACCGGGGCAGGCGTGGGGACAAAGAGAGAGGTTGACGGCCAGGGTCACCTCGTCGGGAAACTCCTGAAAGACGATGTCGTAAGTGACGTATTTGAGCATGGCGGCAGACGGTAGTTAGCAGCCCCCTTCCTCGGCAGCGGCCGCTGCGGGTGCGGCGAGGGCCTCACCCGCAGCCGGACGCGTATGATAATAACGGCGGGCGGCCTCGCGCTGACGGTCGAGGGAGAAGTTGGAGACGCGTTTGAGATAGCCGATGATGCGGGTGAGATAGTCGACATCAGTACTGCCGCAGCGGGGGCACGCCTTGAGGTGCTGCTTGGTGATATGGCCGCAGTCGTTGCAGAGGGTGTTGGGAATGTTGAAGGTGAAGTAGTTGCACCCTTCGCGTGCGGCCACCTTCATGAGCTGGCGGTACTGGGCCTCGGAGAGGTGTTCGTCGAGGTTGCAGTGGAGGGCGGAGCCCCCGGTGAGGTGCTCGATGTAGCGGCGGCCATGGAGGCGTATTTTCTCAATGATGTCGGTCTTGTTGTCCTCGACCACATAGAAATAGGAATTATAGCAGTCGCGCGGTACATAGTAGCCATCTTCGCGGTCCCAGCGCGCGTGTTTCACTCCGACGTTCTCGGCGGGTATCATTTCGCAGTTGAAGAGGAGATCCTTGGAGCGATAGGCCACGTTGTAGTGTTCGATGAGGGAAAGGATGTTTGAGACAAACTGTTCGTACTCCTTGTTGTCGCCGATGGTGATGCCCAGACTCTCGGCGGCCTCCACCATGCCGTTGACGCCGATGGTGAGATACTGGCGGCTGAGGTTGATGTAGCCTGCGTCGAAGAGGGGGAGCATCCCCTTGTTCATAAACTCGCGAAGGTTCTCGTTATAGGCCATCTGAACCTTGTGCATGAGGTCGATGATGGAGTCGAGATACTCCAAATAGGAGCGTCCCTCACGGGTGGCCTGCTGGACACAGCGGTTGAGGTTGACGGTAAGCACCGACTTGGAGCCTGTGCTCACTCCGCCTGCACCGAGGGTGTAGCTGAAGCCGTTGTCCTGTATCTCGTTACGCAGGCGGCAGCAGGAAGCCAGGCTGTCGGCATTGTCGCTCATATAGGTGAAGAAGCTGTGACCCTCGGCATACATCCTGGCCGTGAGCTCGGCATAGGCGGGATCCTTGACGTCGCCGTTCTCAGTAAGCAGGGCCATGGTCTCTACGGGGAAGGTGAGCACGGCCTTGGTGCGTTCTTCGTTGAACCAGCGCATGAAGCGGCGCTGAAGCCAGTCGAGGGCCGGCCAGGAGGGCGCAGTGCCATCGGGGAAGCGGAACTCGCCAAAGATGCTCTGGAAATAGAAGGGGTCGTAGTAGGAGATGTTCCAGAAGACGGACTGAAAGTTGCGGGCACCCGTGGGCTGGTTGATGGAGTAGACTATCTGCTCGAAGCAGTCGGTGATGACCTTGTCGATGGTGCGGTGGCGTAGGGAGAGGTCGGCAGGCTCGTCGGCGCGGCGGTAATAGTCGTCGCCGTACTCGCGTGCGAGGAAGTAGCTCATATACATCAGAAACTCGGGGGTGGCACAGGCGCCCGAGAGCATGGAGCTGACGATGAAGACCATGTTGATGAAGCCTCCGCAGAACGACTTGAGGTTAGTGGGGGCTGTACTGTTGCCGCCTATGCTCTTGGTGCCGTCGAGCAGCCAAGGGTACATGGTGATGGAGGCGCAGTAGTTGGCGAGGGAGGTCTCGTCGTTCTTATAGATGTAGTGGTTTTTGAGCAGATAGATATAGCGGTCGGCCAGCTCCTTGCCGTACATGGTCTTGATGCGGTCGCAGATGAGGCGTCGATTGAGCCGTATGAAGCTCTCCTTGGGGAGCTCGGCAATGAGGGTGGCTATGTTCTTGTTCTCGACATTGGCATTGGCGTCATACTTTGACCCCGTGGCGGGATTGGCGGAGTTACAATAGTTGATGAGGAAACGCAGGCGGTCGGCCGTCTCGCGGTCGGCCTCGTGGCGCTTACGGTAGAGCATGAAAGCTTTGGCCACCTGATAATGTCCCTCAGCCATGAGAGCGACCTCGACCTGGTTTTGCACGTCCTCGACGCTCATACCGTTGCAGAATTTGAGATGGGCGATGAGGGCGGCAATGCCCTCGGCGTCGATGGGGCGGCTCTGCGAGGCAAAGGCCTTGAGCAGGGCTGTCTTGATTTTGTCTAACGAAAAGGCTTCGGTGGTGCCGTCGCGCTTGGTGATGAAGAAAGTATCTGTACTCATGAGCGAAAGAGGTAGGCAGAGGGCCACGGGATTGGCTCTCCGGAGTGAAAGGATAGTGATGCAGGGACTGCCACTCACTGTGAGCTTGGGCTCTTCACGGAGACGCCTAAACTCTACAGCGCAGATGCAGATGGTCAATGAGCGGATGCTTGCCCCAACTCCCGGAGGCAGACAGCGGCTTAGGCTACACCGGCAGGTCTTCTGGCTTGCCCTCCCTAATCGGCCTTCCCACGACGATGGATGACGCGCAGTGGCACTTCGATGATTAGGAAACAAGGGGCTCACAGCAGCGGGTACTGCGGACGACTTTCACGTCCTTCCCTCTTAGCAGCAAATAGGGTGGTTGCTGAACCGGTTGCCGTAGCAAATGTACGCCAAACTATCTAAAGGACACGGCAAAGCAGGCGGTTTTTTTCAAAAAACTTTCGACCCCGCCGGAGTGTACACACCGCCCACACGTTACACAGCTGAGTGTCAAGACATCAGCCTGACGCGACACGCGAGCGACCCGGGGAAGAGACGGCCACGCAGGGACGGAAAGGGGGAAGCCTTGGCGGACCTATGCGAAGAAAGGCGGAAAGGCTGAAACGGGGCGACGTACCTTTGCATCACCGTAAAGCCTCGGCCGCAAAGGGAAGGCCGACACGGAAACCACATACACCTATTAATAATAACCTTATCAACCTTACAAACACCATGGAAAAAAACAAGAAACAGTTTGCGCAATTCGTCATCCAAGCTCTCATCGCTGTGCTGACCGCCCTCGCGGGTGTGTTCACGGGGTGCAAGATGGTGGGATAGCGGCCACAGCGACGCGCTCGGCACGCCGCTTCGCCATGACACAGAAGAAGCCCTGCATGGTCGTTGCCACTGAGGGGTAACAACTATGCAGGGCTGCTGTACGGCGCCGGAGACGACCACGCCGGCTACAAAACGCAGGGCGGACTACTTGAGGTAGTCTTCGAAATAGCGGGTGATGCGCTCATGAAGGTGGACCATGTCCTTGCCCATCATGTTGTGACCCTGGCCGGGGTAGACGAAGTAGTCGGGCTGGGTGCCGGCATCCTCACAAGCACGCAGGAAGGCCATGGAATGCTGGAGGACACAGGTGGGGTCGTTGAGGCCCACAATGATTTGCAGGCGGCCTTTCAGATTTTTGGCCTTGGGGAGGAGCGAACTGCCGGCGTAGCCCTCGGGGTTCTCTTGGGGCGTGTCCATATAGCGTTCGCCATACATGACCTCGTAGTACTTCCAGTCAATGACGGGCCCACCGGCCACACCCACCTTGAAGACGTCGGGGTAGGAGCACATGAGATTGGTGGTCATGTATCCGCCGAACGACCATCCGTGGACGCCGAGGCGGTCGGCATCGACATAGGGCAGGGAGCGCAGGAAGTCGACACCCTTCATCTGGTCTTGCATCTCGACATCGCCAAGGTGGCGGAAGGTGGCACTCTCAAAGTCGAAGCCGCGATACTCTGAGCCGCGGTTGTCGACGACGAAGACGACATAGCCTTTCTGAGCCATGTAAGCCTCCCAGGGGCGCATCCAATAGTTCCAGGCCTCCTCCACATTGTGGGCATGAGGACCTCCATAGACATAGACCACGGCGGGATACTTACGGGCCGGATCGAAGTCAACGGGCTTGACGAGACGATAGTAGAGGTCGGTCTGGCCATCGGCAGCCTTGATAGTGCCTCCGCTCACCTCGGGCACATTATAATCAGCCCAGGGAGTGCCGTCCTGCTGAAGGACGATGGACTTGCGGGCGGCTGTGCTGACAAGGTCAAACTCGCGGAAGGTGTCGGGAGCACTCCAGCAATCGACCATCCAGGCTCCGCCGGTGCTGAGACGGGCATAGTGGGTGCCGCGACCATTGTCAAGGAGGGTGCGCTTCTTGGTCTTGAGGCTCACGGCGTAGTGGTTGTGGCGGATGGGTGAAGCCTCGTTGGTCTTGACGATGACAGACTTGGTGGCCGCATTGAAGCCTAAGAAGGCTATCACCTCGAACTTGCCCTCGGTAAGCTGCTCAGGCTCTCCGCCATCGACAGAGAAGAGATAGAGATGGTTGTAGCCATCGCGGCGGCTCTGAAGAATGAAGCGGGAGGAGTCCCATGGCAGGAAGACGATGGGGTTCATGGGCTCGACGTACTTGGCATTGGTCTCGGTGTAGAGCACAGCCTTGCGCTCACCGGTGGCGGCATCGTAGGCTATAAGCTCAGCCTTGTCCTGGGTGCGGGGCAGCTCAATGACATAGAGGGTCTTCTCGTCGGGCGACCAGGCGATGTTGGTGAAATAGCGGTCAGTGGGGTCGGCCGTCTTGAGGTAGACCGTGCGGCGGGTGGCAGGGTCGTAGATGCCCACGCTGACCTTGTGGCTCGTCATGCCGGCCATGGGGTAAGCCTCGGGCGCAAGCTCTGCACTGCGCTTGGAGATGTCGATAAGCGGGAAGTCGGTCACCATGGACTGGTCCATGCGATAGAAGGCTAAGCGCTGGCCCGAAGGACTGAAGAAGAGACCTTTGTGGATGCCAAACTCGTCGCGGTGGACACTCATGCCGTACTGCAGCTGCCGGCTGCCATCTGTGCTGAGACGGTGGTCAGTGCCATCGGCGGTGCGGAGGTAGAGGTCCCAGTCCTTCACATAAGCCAGCGACCTGGAGGCCGTGGAGAACTCGGAGGCCTGGACGGAGACCGGCATAAGCTGCGACCAGACGACCTTGCGCGCCTTCCAGTCGTAGAGTACGCGTGCCTTGTTGGTAAAGAGCAGGGCCTCGGTGCGGCCGGGCTCGGGGAAACCGGCGTAGAGCAGGTTGTAGACCTTGCCCACTACAGCGGTATCTAAGACCTCGTTGACGCTTGCCGAGGTGAAGAGGACGACATCGGTGGATGCACCCTTGGCAGAGTATACCTGCCTCGCCGAGTCGACGGAGAGACGTACAAGGGCATCGCCCCAGAAGGCGGACTGATACCTCTTAGGCTGGAGGTTCCAGAAATTAGAGCCACCCGACATGAGGTCGTCAAGGGTGAAACTCTTCTTGGTCTGTGCCATGGCGGTGGTCATTGCTAATAGGAGCAAGAGGCTCCCAAGAAATCTAAGCTTCATGGATAATGGACGTGTTGGGGGTATGTGTGGAGTGGGGTGCATGAGAAGTGCCTCTACATGGCTGCCCCTGTTAATCTTTAAAACGTTTGCGGTCAGGGCGTCCGAAAGAGGGCTTCCCGCCGGCTCGATAGCCGGCCTTGGGAGCGCCCCCCTTGCCGTCGGCATGGTGGGGCTTGCCTCCGCGACGCTCGCCACTGCGGTGTTGACGGGCGAACTCGCTCTGCTCAAATTCACGATGACGGCGACGCAGGAGCCGGTAGTCGGCACCGAACTCTTCATCGTCGTAGAAGGGGCGGGGGTCTTCCTCCTCATCGTCGAAACGGCGCTTGAAGTCGTTGCGCTCATGGCGGAAGCGACGCTGGTCGCTCATCAGACGGCGCTCCTCGTCGCTCTTCACCTTACCCCCGGCAGCGCGATACTTGCCGAGCTTGCCTTCAAAGAGCTGGAACTTGCGGAAGTCGCAGTCCAACTGACCGTTGAACACCTCGGCCTTGAAGCTGTGGCGGAGGCCAAGGTTCTCGAAGAGTTCCTGGCGTGAGCAGATAATCCAGGCGTCGTTGCCCGTGAAGTTGTGTTTAAGGATAGTCCCTATGGCCTGATAGAGCTGAAGGAGGTCGGGAGGTGTGAGACGCTCGCCGTAAGGTGGGTTAGTCACCATGAGGGCCGGCTCGGCGGGCTTCTGAAAATCGCGAAAGTCTTGCCGCGCAAGGGTGATGACGTCGCTCAGACGGGCAGACTTGACATTCTCAGCGGCCGCATCGAGGGCAGGCTGGTTAATATCGTAGCCATAAATGTGATGGTGGAACTCGCGCTCGGCGGAGTCGTCGTTGTATATCTCGTCAAGGAGATTGGCATCGAAGTCGTTCCACTTCTCAAAGGCATACTCCTTGCGGAAAATGCCCGGGGCGATGTTTCGCGCTATCAGCGCTGCCTCTATCAGCATCGTACCTGAGCCGCAGAAGGGGTCAATGAAGTCGGTCTCCCCCTTCCATCCCGTCATGCGGATAAGGCCTGCAGCGAGCACTTCATTGATGGGAGCCGCCACAGTCTTAACCCGGTAGCCGCGGTGGTGCAGGCTCTCGCCCGAGGAGTCGAGTGACAGGGTGCAGTCGGTATCTGAGATATGGATGTTGAGGCGGATGTCGGGGTTGGTGATGCGGATGGTGGGCCGCTCGCCGGTCTTATCTCTGAAGTAATCTACGATGGCATCCTTCACCTTGTAGGCCACGTACTTGGAGTGGCGGAACTCTTCAGAGTGGACGACGGAGTCAACCACGAAGGTGGTCTTGAGGTCAAAATAGTCATCCCAGGCAATCTTGCGCACCGCCTTATAGACGTCGTCGGCCTCCTTGGCCTTGAAATGGGCAATGGGTTTGAGCACCCTCACAGCAGTACGCAGATGGAAGTTGGCACAGTAGAGCATTCGCTTGTCGCCGGTGAACGAGACCATGCGGTTGCCGAGCTGAATGTTGTTGGCACCGAGTTCTGTCAGTTCTTGGGCCAGCACCTCTTCAAGGCCTTTAAATGTCTTGGCAATAATTTCAAATTCTTGCATGACGGTGAAGTCTTCAGAGTATATATATATGGAGGAAGTGGATTATATCTTGAGCGTCTCGCCGGCTGCCACGTCGTGGGTCACCCATACGTTGGCGCCAATGGTCACGCCACGGCCGATGGTCACCCGCCCGAGGATGGTGGCATTGGAATACACCACGACGTTGTCTTCGAGGATGGGGTGGCGAGGTATATCCTTGATGGGGTGGCCCTCCGCATCGAGCGCAAAACTCTTAGCACCGAGCGTGACGCCCTGATAGAGTTTGACGTGGTCGCCAATGATGCAGGTGGCGCCTATCACGGTGCCCGTGCCGTGGTCGATGGTGAAGAATGAGCCTATCTGTGCAGCAGGATGGATGTCGATGCCTGTTTCACTGTGTGCAATCTCGGTAATGATACGAGGGATAAGGGGGACGCCCAGACGATGAAGCTCGTGGGCCACCCTGTAACACGTGAGAGCCCTGATGACGGGGTAGCAGCTGATGACTTCGCCGTAGCTCTGGGCCGCGGGATCGCCGAGATAGGCTGCTTCAACGTCGGTGGCCAACACGGCCCGTATCTTCGGCAACGCCTCGATAAAGCGGACGGCCAGCTCTTCCGCCTTCAGACGACAGCCCTCACGGCAAGGAGAGGTGACAAAATCGTCTGATGCCTCGCCGGATGCCTCACCCACATTCTTGGCGCAACCAAAACAGAGGCCGGCCTGTATCTGGCTGCCCAGTAAGGTGAACAGACGCTCCACTTCCATGCCTATCTGGTAACGAACCGTAGTGGCGTTGAGCGACGAACGGCCGAAGTAGCCGGGGAACAGCACCGCACGACAAAGGGCAATGATTTCTTCCAGGGCTGACATAGAGGGCAAGGGGTCGCCATGTCGATGCTGATGGTAGAGGCCGGCCATCTGCTTCGTGTCAGAAAGTGCTTCGACAGTGCTATCCAGCACCTGCGCAACCTGCGAAGGGCTGCAAGCAGAAGGCGAAGCCATATATGGGGAAGGGGAATGCTGGGTCATAAGATAGAGAGGCACCGGACTGCACAGCGATGCTGCCGCAACGAACGTCGGTGCGGGCTGCTTCTTCAACGCAGCCACACACAGATTGACAGCCCGTGTATTATCGTGCAAAAATACTTAAAAGATTTGGACAGAGCCCTTCTTGCCGGCCCAAATGAGCTGTTTAGGCATTGTGGTTATCTTTTCCGACGACCGGTGGTGAGGGAGATGCAGCGAGGAAGCCTTGTTCCCGTAAGGGGGCAGGGCTTCCTCGCTATGGTATGTATCGGCAGGTGCGCGATGAGGTGCAGGGCTTAGAGCTTCTGCTTCACCTCTATTTCTTGGAAGGTCTCGATGATGTCGCCTTCCTTGATGTCGTTGCAGTTGGTCAGGGAGATACCGCACTCAAAGTTGGTGGTCACTTCCTTGACGTCGTCCTTGAAGCGTTTGAGGGCATTGATCTCGCCGGTGAAGATGACGATGCCGTCGCGAATGAGGCGAGCCTTGTCTGAGCGCTTCACCTTACCGTCAATGACGTATGCACCGGCCACATAGCCCACCTTGGAGATATGGTAAACCTGGCGCACTTCGACGTTGGCAGTGACTTCTTCCTTGATGACGGGTTCGAGCATACCCTCCATGGCTTCCTTCACATCTTCGATAGCGTCGTAGATGACGGAGTATTGGCGTATCTCCACGCCGTCACGCTCGGCGAGTTTGCGTGCCTGCCCTGAGGGTCTCACCTGGAAGCCTACGATGATGGCTTCTGAGGCTGCGGCCAGGGTGACATCGTTTTCGCTAATCTGTCCCACGCCCTTGTAGATGACCTTGACCACGATATTTTCGGTCGAGAGCTTGATGAAGGAGTCGGCAAGGGCTTCCACAGAGCCGTCAACGTCGGCCTTGACGATGATATTGAGTTCGTGGTAAGATCCCATCTTGAGGCGCTTGCCGATCTTCTCGAGCGTGAGCACTTCGCGTGTACGCAGGTCTTGCTCGCGCTGCAGCTGCTCGCGCTTGTTGGCTATGTCGCGGGCTTCCTGTTCGGTCTCCATGACGTGGAACTGGTCACCAGCCTGCGGGGCTCCGTTGAAGCCGAGGAGGGTGGCGGCCATGGAAGGTCCTACCTCTTTGATGCGCTGACCGCGCTCGTTGAAGAGGGCTTTGACGCGGCCGTAGTTGGTGCCGGCCAGCACGACGTCGCCCTGGCGGAGCGTACCGTTGGAGACGAGCACGGTGGCCACATAGCCGCGGCCCTTGTCTAACGACGACTCTATAATGGTGCCCGTGGCCCTGCGGTTGGGGTTGGCCTTGAGTTCGAGCATGTCGGCCTCAAGCAGCACTTTCTCCAAGAGGTCGTTGACGCCGATGCCCTTCTTGGCAGAGATGTCTTGGCTCTGATACTTGCCGCCCCACTCTTCTACAAGGAAGTTCATGGCAGCGAGGCCTTCCTTGATTTTGTCGGGGTTGGCATGTGGTTTGTCCACCTTGTTGATGGCAAAGACGATGGGCACGTTGGCGGCTACGGCGTGGCTAATGGCTTCCTTGGTCTGGGGCATGATGTCGTCATCGGCCGCGATGATGATGATGGCGATGTCCGTCACCTGTGCACCGCGGGCACGCATAGCGGTAAAGGCTTCGTGGCCCGGTGTGTCGAGGAAGGTGATGTGGCGGCCGCCTTCGAGGGTGACATTGTAGGCACCGATGTGCTGGGTGATGCCGCCGGCCTCACCGGCAATGACGTTCGACTTGCGTATGTGGTCAAGCAGCGAGGTCTTGCCATGGTCCACGTGACCCATGACGGTAACGATGGGTGCGCGGGGCTCGAGGTCTTCGGGGTTGTCCTCTTCCTCGGCGATGGCTTCCTGCACGTCGGCTGAGACGAACTCGGTCTTGAAACCGAACTCCTCGGCCACGAGGTCAATGGTCTCGGCGTCCATGCGCTGGTTGATGCTGACCATGATGCCTATGCTCATGCAGGTGGCAATGACCTTGGTCACGGGCACGTCCATCATCTGTGCCAGCTCATTGGCGGTTACGAACTCTGTGAGTTTGAGCACTTTGCTTTCGGCCTTAGCTTCACGGCGTTCTTCTTCCTGGCGGGCCTGCACCATCTCGCGCTTTTCCTTGCGGTACTTGGCGCCCTTGCTACCTTTCTGCTTGGTGGTCAGTCTTGCGAGTGTTTCTTTCACCTGCTTGGCCACGTCTTCTTCGCTGACCTCGGTGCGCACGTCGACCTTCTTCTTCAGGTTGCCCTTCTTGTTTTTGCCGGCTGCGGCGGCAGCGCCCTGTGCGGATGTCTGTCCTGTTGCGGGTCGGTGTTTGGCGGCCTGTGCGCCCTGCTGGTTGGCAGCGCTGCTTACGTCGACGCGCTCGTTGCCGATGCGTGCGCGACGTTTACGCTGTCCGTTAGCCCCTGCTGCGGTGGCTGCCGTTCCTGCGGCAGCCTTTTCTTTTGCCCTTTGCTTGCGGAGGTCTTCCTTGGTCTTTTTCTTGGGGCGTGTGATGGAGTTGATGGAGTCGAGGTCGATGTGTCCGAGAACTTTGGGGGCATTGAGCTCGGGTGTGTTGTTGAGTCGGAAGACGCCGTCGCTTTCTGTGCCTATCTTGGCGGCTCTCTCTTCGACGGTGAGTTTGGTTTTCTTCTCCTCGCCGGCCGCGGGCTCAGCGGGGGCGGCAGGCGCTTGGGCCTCGGCGACCTCTGTCTCGCCTTGTGCGGGAGCGGCCTCTGCTTCGGGGGCGGCAGGCTGCGGCCCGGCGGCGGGAGCGGGGGCTTCGCTTTGTGCTTCTGCGGCAGGCGCTTCGGGCGCGGGTGTTTCGGCCGGGGCATCGGGTGCCGGGGCGGGTGTCGGGGCGGGTTCGGTGGCCTTGGCCGGAGCGTTGTGCAGGTTGTCGAGGTCTATCTTACCCTTGGCCACGATATGTGGGCGGAGCTCTTCAGGTATGGTGGTCTCCACCATTTCCGGTTCCGTCTTGGCAGGCTTCGGTGCGGCAACTCTCTTTTCTTTCTGACGGTTCTGCAGCATTTCCTCGGCCTTGTTCTTCAGGTCCTTGTCGGCTCCGAAGGCTTGTTTGAGGAGGTCATACTGGTTTTCGTCGAGCTTCTGATTAAGATCGTCGTCAGTGATGGGACATCCTTTCTTCTTCAGAAAGTCTGCCACGGTTTGGTAACCTACACCGAATTCCTTGATTGCTTTGTTGAGTCTTATCTTCATGCGTGCTAATGTCGTGGCCTTGCTTGTCCCTGTCTGTGTGACCGCCGGAGCTGTGTGCGGGAGGGGTCGTGAGACGGGGTGTGTGAGCCTTAGTCTGTTTGCTGTGGGTAGTGGCGGGTGTGTGGTTGGTGGGCCGCCGGATTGAGTGGTCTATGCAGGTGGGCCGGTGGGTGGTCCGTTGTGCTTGGAGTAAGAAAGGGAGCCCCTCGCTGCCCTGTGTGGGGCGGCGAAGGGGTTATGCTGTGGGGTTATGGCTGTGCGTTATCGGCTGGTGCTTCGGCGTTGTCGGAGGCAGGAGCTTCGGGCTCTGCGTCGGCTTCGGCGTTGTCGGCGGCAGGAGCTTCGGCTGTCTGTTCCTGTTCGGGAGTGTCTTCGTTGGCTTCAGGGGCTTCAGGGGCAGCCTCGTCGGTCTCGGGTTCTTCCTCAAACTCGGCTTTGAGAATGCGGAGCACCTCGTCCACGGTGTCTTCTTCGAGGTCGGCCTTCTCTATGAGCATTTCGCGGGGTGCGTTGAGCACTTCCTTGGCAGTCTGCAGGCCGAGGTTCTTGATGGCTTCAATGACCCACTGGTCTATTTCGTCGCTGAACTCGTCGAGGTAGATGTCTTCTATCTCCTCTTCCTGATCCACTTCACGGAACACGTCGATGGTGTACTCGGTGAGCATGGAGGCGAGCTTGATGTTGAGACCGCCTTTACCTATGGCGAGGCTTACTTCCTCGGGTCTGAGGTAAACCTGTGCCTTCTGTTCTTCTTCGTTGAGTACGATGCTGGAGACGGTGGCGGGGCTCAGCGAGCGCTGTATGAAGAGGCGTTTATTGTTGGTGAAGGGTATGACGTCGATGTTCTCGTTGTTGAGTTCTCTGACGATGTTGTGAATGCGGCTTCCCTTTACGCCGACGCATGCTCCTACGGGGTCGATGCGGTCGTCGTAGCTTTCGACGGCGATTTTAGCTCGTTCGCCCGGTATGCGTGCCACGGCTCTCACCTTGATGAGTCCTTCGCCGATTTCGGGTATATCCTTTTCGAGCAGGCGGGTGAGGAAGGCGGGTGAGGTGCGCGAGAGTATGATTTTTGGTTTGCCGTTGTGGTTGTCCACGCGCTCTATGACGGCCTGCACGGTATCGCCTTTATGGAAGAAGTCGCGGGGTATCTGCTGGTTTTTGGGCAGGAAGAGCTCGTTGCGCTCGTCGTCCATGAGGAGGGTTTCGCTTTTCCAGGTCTGGTAGACGTCGACGGCCACGAGTTCGCCTATGCGGTCTTTATATTTATTGTATAGCGCGTCGTGTTCGAGCTCGAGAATTTTGCTGGCGAGGGTTTGGCGCAGGGTGAGGATGGCGCGTCGTCCGAAGTCGGTGAAGTGTATTTCCTCTGCCACCTCTTCTCCCTCTTCGTAGTCGGGGTCTATCTGTTGTGCCTCACTCAGGGCGATTTGCTTGTTCTCGTCCACGAGTTCGTCGTCTGCCACGACGAGGCGGTTGCGATAGATTTCGCAGTCACCTTTCTCGGGGTTGACGATGACGTCGAAGTTATCGTCGGAGCCGAAGAGCTTGGCAATGACATTGCGGAAGCTTTCTTCGAGCACGCCGACCAGCACGGGCAGGTCTATATGCTTGGTGTCTTTAAACTCGGCGAAGGTTTCTATGAGGCTTGCCGTTTCTGATTTCTTTTTAGCCATGTCTGTTCAGATGGTTATATATGTGCGGGCAGCGTGGCCGGCGGTATGATGTTTATTTGAAGTCGATAAGATATTTGGCACTCTTGACCTGTGCGAAGGTGAGGGTCACGTCGCGGTCTACGAGCTTGGGGCGTTTTTCTCCCTCGAGCTTCACCTTCTCCGTGACGGTCAGTGTAAAGCCTTCTTCGGTCACAGCCGAGAGCAGGCCCTGGAGTTTTTTTCCTTCGGTGGTAACCACTTCGATGCGCTCGCCTTGGTGGATGACGTACTGGCGGTGCACCTTGAAGGGCTGCCCTATGCCGGCGCTTCCCACTTCGAGTTCGAAGTCTTCCTCGTCGCGGTTGAGGTGGGCTTCCACATGGCGGCTGAGGTCTACGCAGTCTTCAATCCACACGCCGTCCTGATGGTCTATCTCTATGACTATGCGGTTGTCGGCGCTCACGGTGAGGTCGGTCAGGAAATAGTCTTTCCCTTCGAGCCATTGGTTTACAAAGCCTTCTACAAGCTTCTTGTCAATCATGCGACTGTCTGTATAGATTGGAGTGATGAGGCCCTTTTCCCGCCACAGGCATGCCGTCGCCCTTCCGGTCGTCACGCCACCCTGCGCGTTGTGCGAAAAGGGGGTTCAAATAGTTGAAATGTTTCTGTCAATAAATAGAAGTGAGGAACTCCGTAAGAAAGCCCCTCACTCAATCTTGGTGCAAAGATAGGCAATGGTTTCACTTCCGTCAAATCTTTGTGCAAATATTTTATTCACACGGCCTCAATCTGTCGGCCCGGGGGCTGCGGGCGGCGTCAGGCGGCCCTGTTGTGCGGGCGGCGTGTACACTGAGAGCGCGGCGCGGCGCCGCAGAGGGCGGGCGCCGGTGCGGACCGGCGGGTCAGTGTGGAGCTGCCATGAGGCTGTCGTAGTCGACCACTCCCTTGAGCAGGCGCCGGCGGCTGTGGTTGTAAGTGCCGGAGAAGAGGCTACGGCTCGCGTCGTAGTCGGCGCAGCGTATGCCGGCCAGGTCGAGCAGCGTGTGTGAGAGGTCGCCCGTGAAGTAGGGGCGGCGTCTTGTCTGCTCCACCATGGCGGCCACGTCGGGGTGGCGCTCGCGGTAGCTCGGGCTGAGATAGACGAAGAAGGGCACTTCATACTGCAGGCGGGCCAGTTCGCGGTCTATTTGGAGTGTGTGAAGGCGGCCGTAGAAGGAGCTGCGGTCGCAGACTTCCTCGCCATGGTCGGCCAGGTAGATGGCTACTGTCTCGTAGGGGGCAAACATCTGGAAGAGGGCTCCCACCACGGAGTCGTTGTATCTGACGGCATTGGCGTAGTGGGCGCGCACCCGTCGGCCGGTCCGCCCGCCTGCGCCGTCGTGTATGTCGCTCTCGGAGAAGGCCGGCTTGCCGTCGGCGGTCGTGGGGTAACGCATGTCGTACTTCATGTGCTGGCCTATGAGGTGGACTATCAGGAGGAGGGGGCTGCCGTCCTGCATCAGCGAATCTGCGGAGGGTATCTGCCGGAGCAGGTCGCCGTCGAAGCGGGTCACGCTCGGGTTGCGGAAGGTGAACTGATTGCGGCTGAGGCTGCCGTGGTTGCACAGCAGGCCGCCGGCCTGGTCGTACTGGCTGCCTGAGAGGTCTTGCTCCACAAACTGGTTGGAGACGAAGCCCACGCGGTAGCCGGCCTTCTTGAAGAGGGCGGGGAAGGTGGTGTGGTCGAACCATGCGGGGTCTTCGGGCTGAGCGAGCGAGAAGAGGGAGCGGAACACCTGCGAGGTGAGGTTGGAGGGGCTCACCACGTCGGTATAGACGGCGAGGTCGCCGCCGGCGGCTAAGGCGCTGAGGCGGGGTGTCGTGGGCAGGGCCTTGGGGTTGTAGAGGGGTGAGAAGTACTTGTTGTACGACTCGCCTATGATGAGCACGATGAGAGGGCTTCGGTAGCTGACGCTGTCTACGCGGGTGGCGGCCACGGTGCGGTCCAGGAGGCCGTAGTCCTGCTTCATGGCGCGCTGCATCAGCAGGCCGTGGCTCAAGCGCATCCATGGGCTGGTGCTGACCTGGCCCTTCACCCGCTCAAATTGCTGCACCGAGGTGGCGTGCATGAGTTTGACCTGTCGTTGGTAGTACCTCACCTGGCGCACACCGGCGTAGACCATGAGGCCCACGGCCACAAACGTCATGAAGCCACACAAGCGGCCCATGGCCTTGGGCCGGCGGCTCTGCCAGCGGGGCCACACCGTCGCCACAAAGCGCTGCACGAGGCGGGGCAGCAGCCACACGGAGACGGCGAGGATGGCCGCCGTCGCTACCACCGACGTCCAGAAGTTCAGCGAGGTCAGAGTGCCGGTGACAAACTCGGCGCTTTCGCGGCTGTCAGTCTGGAGAACGAGGCCCACGAGCGTGCCGCTGATCTGGCAGTCGTAGGTAAAGACGAGGTAGTTCTCTATGAGCAGGAGGATGGCCACTACGGCGCCCAGCACGTAGCGCACATACCGTCCGCCCACTGTGCCGACCAGCGCGAGTATATAGGCATCGAACAGCAGGCACAGGGGAGTGAGGCCCACCTTACCTACAGACAGGCTCAGGGCCAGCCAGGTTGAGAGCAGCACGCCGAAGTAGGCGAGGCAGAACAAGCGTCCGGCGCGCCTGAAGGGCGTGAAGAGGAGGCGCACTATGCGCGAGAGACCGAAGGAGAGTGCGGGCAGTATCTTCATGGGGAGGAGCGATGGGCAGGCATCATAACGCCCTGCCGCCCTCGCCGCGGGCCTTGGGCCGAGGGGGACGTACAGAGAGACGGCCGTCGGCGCCCTCATGCGGAGCGCGGACGGGCGAGTGCCTGAGATTTGGCGTCAAAAGTAGCACATATTTCGCAAAATTTCAAATGTTTCTATACGATATGCGGAGTGTTGTGACGTGGCGGACGTGCAGGCTGCGGCGTCGGGGGGTATTCATGTGGTCAATCTTAGATGTACATGTAGTTTTTCCTAGATGTACATGTAGTTTTTCCTGGATGTACATGTAGTTTTTCCTAGATGTACATGT
>CAMAMB010000030.1 GCA_945836755.1 uncultured Bacteroidales bacterium | reverse complement strand
TAGGGTTTTACTCCTGCTGCTAATCCAAGACCAGCAATACCGAGTCCTAATATTTCAAATTGGTCAGGATTGTATTTATCCAAGAAAGTAATTGGCACACCCATCATTCCCTCATAATCGAATGGAATATCAGCTGTTTTCCCAACCTCAATCGCATCGAAATTCTCGTACTTGGGGTACTCTTCGGGAGTATATTTCTTATATAAAATAATATCCTCGTGTCGCTTTATTGTTTCAAGATTCGTAAACCAAGTGACGCCCGAGACACGTATCATTCCTTCGCGATGGTCGCCTGCTGTAGCCTTATCCTCGTAATGAGAAATAAAATGGCCAGCCCCTCCCTTAAAGCCGTAACCCAGCCAAATCTTATTTTGCTGGATGAGAGGAAAAATCTCTTTGTACGTGATAGCATTCTGATGTCCAATAATCAAGAACTTCTTGTTATACTCCATCAGCTGCGCCACATACTCTCGAAACAAAGAGAATGGTGGATTTGTGACTACGATGTCGGCTTCTTTCAGCAGTTCAATGCATTCCGGGCTGCGGAAATCTCCATCACCCTTGAGGGGCAGGACGCCAATTTCTTCCGCGTCGGGAATGTGATTGCCGTTCTTGTCGCCCTCGTAAACCAGATAGACCGCTTTCTCGCATTGACCCTGCGAGAACAAATCGACATCCTGATTCTTGTAGCAGGTAGTTATCAGTTTCTTCAGGCCAAGGTACTCGAAGTTGTAGGCAAAGTACGTGAAGAAATTGCTGACGCGCGGGTCGTCGCAGTTGCACAGCACGGTCTTGCCACGAAAATGCTCGCGGTAATGCTTTGATTCATTATTAATATCTTCAAGCTGAGTGTAAAACTCATCTTTCTTCGCTTCTTTTGCTTTATTCAGATTCTTGTTAGCCATTTATAAACTGCTTTTTAAAAGTTCTCTGATATCAACACTTAACAACTCTGCTATTTTTGATAATGTCGACAAATCAGGCTGTATCTTATTAGAACACCATTTTGAAACGGTTGAGCGGTCTTTGCCTAATTGTTCTGCAAGCCATTTACCTGTTCTTTTATGCTCTACCAATACAACTTTTATCCTATTTATATCTTCCATGAAAAATCTCAATATTGGTATTTGCTGCAAATATAGTGATTAATCACGAAAATCTATAAAGTCATAGCAGAAATCTATTTCCATATCGCAATTTTACCTTATAAGAGACGACGTTCGCACACTTCTGAGGCTCTCATATCGCGTGAGAATACTCGAAATTATCCGACTTCGGAGGATAATTCTGCCCACGGCGGTTCAAGGCTTTTCAGTTACCGGAAAGTACCGGAGTAACTGAAAAGACATCTTGCTGTGTCTTTGAGGACACAAAAATCCTCTACCTGTCGGATTGGTTTGTCAGTCCAATAACTCTTCCAGTTTATCGGTCAGTCCAATGGAGTGTATCCACTGGCTTGACTGTTTTCACCAAATCCACTCAGAGCTTGCGCCACAGCTCGATGTCTTCCCTATAGGTTTCGAGGTGCAGGCGTACAAGGTTCTCGACCAGTCCCGATGCACTCATGCCTCTGCCTCCGAAGTAGCTGACAATCCTGTCCAGCCTGTCGCGAACCTCGCCGCTGACGAACACGGGCTTGCGGTCTGCAAACTTGGGTACTTGCAGGTAGGTGGTGCGGTACTCGTCCAACGACAGCCTGCGCTGCTTGCAGCTGATGCGCCTCTGCGGCACTGCCGCCTTTTCGGGCATATCATTTGCGCTTCCTTCAAGCACTCCATTTCTCGCATCTTCCGTCACGGAGTTTCCCGTTTTCAACGTATCGGGGGCTTCGGTCTGTTCTGGCCTGTCCGACTCCAAACCGATACGCTTGTAGAGTTCATTCAGGGATGTCCTTTCACGGGATTCCTTGCGCCCCATTCTTTCCAGGATTTCCTGAACTTGTTGTTCACTGATGGTTGGTTCTTTTTTTTGTTGCCATAAAAACAATTTGATGAAGTTGCTACTGTGGTCTTGGTCAGTACCTCGACCGATTATCGCCAGCGAAATAAGTCATTTTAATGCGGTTAGTCAATCACTTGGATTCTGCCAGTCAATTTTGTATGGTTTTGCTTTGTGATGATGGGAATAACGGTTTAGACTTCTGTGATTTGCCGGGTGTAGATGGACGAAAAGGCCCAATTACTGGTGAAATGGAATGTAAACCTTTATTAATTTTTTTGTTTTCTTAACTAAACATGGGGATTAAGGCAGAGTGGACCGACTATCTACAAAGCGTATCTAGGACAACCTCTGCCATCCTGATACCACACGCTACCACTTTTAGAAAAACCATTGTCGGATAACGTATTATATATTCCTTTGCAGCAGGAGAAACAATAATAGCAAAGAATAATGTATATGGAAATCGTATCAATCGAAATAAAGACCTTTGAGGCGATGGTCGCCAAGTTCGACCGTTTCGTTTGCCGTATGGAAGCCATCTGCCATCGGCACGGGGAGAAGAAGATGGCAGAGTGGATGGACAATCAGGACGTATGCCAGATCTGAACATCAGCCCACGTACGTTGCAGACGCTGCGGGATAATGGCACGCTTGCTTACTCGCAGATAAATCACAAGACGTATTACCGTCCCGAAGACGTGCAGCGTATCGTGTCAATCGTGGAGGATAGGCGCAAGGATGCGAGGTTCAAGGGAAAAACGATATGAACCTTACACAATGGAAGTAGAATAACAATACCCACTAAATTCCCAAAAGTATGAATGAGTTAATGACCAAGAACAACGAGTGGATAATCTACTTCATGACCAGCCTTGACTGCATGCTGGACAGCTTCGAGAGTATAATCGCCAACTACCGCCCGACATTGGGTGGAGAGCGTTTCTTCACCGATAAGGAAGTATCGGCACGGTTGAGAGTGAGCCGCCGGACACTTCAGGACTACCGCAACGAGGGACGCATCCCCTATATCCAGTTGGGAGGCAAAATCCTCTACCGTGAATCGGACATCGAAAAGATGCTTGCTGACGGCTACCGCTCTGCCTATCAGCTAACAGGCACATGATTTTCTTGAAGGAGCGCAGTTTGCCGTCTGCCCTGGGGTATGATTGCGTAGCAATGGAGTTTCGGCAAAAAGAAAGAACGGCTTACGGATGAAGCGCCAATGTCTTGCTTCGTCTGTAAGCCGTTCCTTTCCATCTTCAGATTTCCCGTCAGTCGCTTGTTCCCGTTGCCGGATGCCTTTCAAACGTATGGCAGGCAGGGGCAAAGTTTTCGGACTGAATACGCTCAAACTTGTTTGAGGAAGATTCTGCCTGAAACGGCTCTGCCGCCCGACCTTGCCATGGCCATCAGAGCCATACGCTACCTTTGCATCCGTCATCGGAAACGAGTGGCTGGCGGAATGAGCCTCAACTATACCATAGGTTATTATCTCTGCCACAAGATACAAGCAAGGAAAAGGAAGTACCTTTTGTAGTAACACTCAGTTGATTGATCACAAACTGTCTGAACAGTGTACTTCCTTTACTGCATATTCTGAATGCAATGGCTATAATTATTTCAAGGCTGTAAACATCATAGCTGATTCCGTCTGCTTGCCTGACGTACTTCATTGTATCAAGTTCACTCATTTCCTTGTTCTTGTAAATGGAACGAATCACCTTACGGACGTGGCAGGGGAAACCCCCTAACAGGTCGGAGATCTCGAATTGCGTCATCCATACAGGTGTAGTCGGTATAATGAACGTACCCGTTTCACTGATTGTTATTATTCCTCTGTTTATTGTAATCAGTAATCACATTTTAGAAAAGCATCTTTCAACATTTCCCATATCACGTATAATAGAGCTGTCAAGGACTTTGGCATAATGCTGTGTCATACGGATATTTGAATGCCCCAAGATCTTTGCGACATTCTCCATACTCACCTCATTGGCCAAGAATACGATAGTCGCTGCCGTATGTCGTGCCACATGGGTGGTCAGACGTTTGCGAATGCCGCAAATATCAGCTATCTCTTTCAGGTATGCGTTCATTTTCTGATTGCTTAATGCGGGGATAAGAACATTCCTTGCCATACACTCAGGATTAGATGAATACTTCTCTATGAGTGTTCTTGCCGGTGAGATAACGGGAATATTACACATCTGCTTTGTCTTCTGGCGTGCCTTTCGTATCCAAAGACAACCGTTATTATCTTTAACAAGATGTTCCTTACTGAGTTGAGAAACATCTGCAAAGGCCATGCCTGTGAAGCAGCAGAAAGCAAATACATCACGAACTTGTTCCAGACGTTTGATGCTGAAATCCTTTTGTACCAGCGTATCAAGTTCTTCTTTGGAGAGGAACTCTACCTTCACCTCCTCTACTTTGAAGTGTATTCCGCTAAACGGGTCTTTCTTTATCCATTCATTGGCCAGTGCGATGCGGATGACCTTCTTGAGGTTCTTCAGATGCTTCAAAGCTGAGTTGTTCTTGCAGCCAATAGAAGTTTTCAGCCAAAATTCAAAATCGTGAACGAAATGCCCGTCCAATTCATTAAGCAACAAATCATCTTTGTGATAGTTGGAATGTATGAACTCCCGTAGCCGGTTGATGGATGTGTCGAACTTGGTGACGGTAGATTCCGTATACTCTTTGCCCATCAAGGCACGGCACTTCTCATTATGCTCGATATAGATTTCCAAAAGCGTGTGTTGAATCTTGTCACGTCCATAATATCTGTCACGAATGGCATCTGCTGTAACAATGCAGCCTTCTGTTTCCAACTCACGATGTATTTGCAGAATTTTGGCACGGACGGCATTGATATAGTGGTTAAGCTCTGCCGAATTATGGTCTTTTCCTTTAGAACATTCCTTCGCCTGATTCCACAATGCAGCAGGAACACTGCGCTTAATCATAATCTCAACCTTTCGCCTGTCGGCTGTTATGCGCATACAGATTGGTGTCTCTCCGTTTTTTAGTAATTTCTTCCGCTTAATGAAAAACAGCACACTCAGCGTACTACGTTTCTTTTCTACCCCCCATACATTCTACATTTTAAGTGTTACAAAGTTAATTAACTCCGTCCCAAATGCAGCTATGCAAAGTTTTGTGAATCAGTGAAAGGCAAACCGAGTCGTTGGACTTTCTCATGGTTTCAAAAAGTCCAACGGATAAGCCAGTGGCTACTGCCGTATTCCGCTACTATTTGCCATGTCCGCCGGAAATGAAAAAAGTCCCAAAGTATTATACTTCAGGACTTCTCTTGATTTTGCATCTTAAGATTGCGGTGCGTACGGGACTCGAACCCGTGACCCCATGCGTGACAGGCATGTATTCTAACCAACTGAACTAACGCACCTTGAATGGGGAATGTGTGCCCTCCCGGTGGGGAAGCGAGTGCAAAGGTATACATTCTGAGTGAACCTGCAAGCGTAGCAACAAGTTTTTTTTGAAAAGGTGGCTACTTTAGTTCGAAACAAAGGCGCGACGGCCGCAAGGCTTGGATGGCTCACGCGAAAGGTCTACCTTTGCTGAAGCTGCTTGTGAGGACGCCGCACCATGGGCCAAGCCTCTCCTGCGGGCAGCTTCCCCTCACCTATATTATATATACCATGAAACACCCCCCTCTGTGCATCGTGCGCCTGCTGGGCGCGGCCATGGTGTGTGTACTCCTCGGTCTCGCAAGCCCCGTCTGGGGCAAGACGCGAACCGTCAAGCTCTCAGACTACGGCATCCTGCCCAACGCTCCTACCGACAAGACGCTCTCTGCACGCCTCGACAGCGTGATGCGCCTCATGGTGACCCGACAGGCCAAGGGTGAGAAACTCGTGCTGCGCTTGCAGCGTGGCGCTTATCACCTGCACGGGACGACGAGCAAGGCCTACGAACTTTATATCTCTAACCACGATCAAAATCAGCCCAAGCACGTGGGACTCATGCTCGACGGGCTCAAAGACGTAACCATAGACGGCAGTGGCGCGGAACTGATATGTCACGGCAGAATGCTGCCCATCGTCTTGCGCCATGGTCGCGGCGTGACCCTCAAACGTCTGACCATAGACTTCGATAACCCTCAGATAGCCCAGATACAGATAGTGAAAAACTCTCCCACCGAGGGCATTACCTTCGAAGTGGCCCCGTGGGTCAGGTGGCGCATTGGCGCGAACGGGCACTTCGAGACCTACGGCGACGGCTGGGTGATGCAGCAGCGCAGTGGCATCGCCTTCGAACCGGATACCCGCCACATCGTGTACCGCACGGGCGACTTGGGCTTCAACTCGTCTGAGGCCAGAGACCTCGGCGGCGGCCATGTGCTTGCGCCGCATTGGCGCGACGACAGACTGAAGCCCGGCACTTTTGTAGCCCTCCGTGGATGGCTTCGGCCGTGCCCCGGTCTGTTTATGGCCCACGATACGGCCACAGTGTTGCACGACGTGACCATCCACTATGCGGAGGGGATGGGCCTTCTGGCTCAACGCTGCCACGACATCGAGCTGAAGGGCTTCCGCGTGGCCCTCAGAGGCAAGGACGACCCTCGCTATTTCACCACACAGGCCGACGCTACCCACTTCTCGCAGTGCTGCGGCCACATAGCATCGTCCGGCGGTCTCTACGAGAATATGATGGATGACGCCATCAACGTGCACGGCGTCTATCTGCGCTTGCAGCAGGTGGTGGACGGACACACCCTCCGCGCCAGTTATGAGCACTCGCAGGCTTACGGCTTCGACTGGGGCTGCCAGGGCGACACGGTGTGCCTCCTCCGCTCGGCCACCATGGAAGAAGCCTCCTTCCGCAGCCGCATCACGGCCATCCGTCCGCTGGAAGGCATGTCGTACGACGGTGTGAAGGAGCTGCTCATCACGCTGAGCGACAATGTGCCCGCGGAAGTGGCTGCCCACCCGCAGGAATGGGGCATTGAGAACCTGACCGCTACGCCCACGGTGTCGTTCCACCATAACATCGTGCGCAACAACCGGGCGCGTGGGGCCCTCTTCAGTTCGCCGCGCCGCACGCTGTGTGAGAATAATCTCTTCGACCATGTCTCGGGCTCGGCCATCGTGCTCTGCGGCGACTGCAACGGCTGGTATGAGAGCGGCGCAGTGAGAGACCTCGTCATCCGACGCAACACCTTTGTCCACGCCCTCACCACCCTCTTCCAGTTTACCAACGCCGTCATCTCCATCTACCCCGAGATACCCCGTCTCAGCGAGCAGCAGGCTTGTTTCCACGGCGGCCGTCAGGGGGCGATACGCATTGAGAACAACTACTTTGAACACTTTGACAAGCCCCTGCTGTATGCCAAGTCGGTGGACGGGCTGACGTTTCGCGACAACCTTCTGAAGCAGGTGCCGGCCTTTGAGCCTTATCACTTCATTCAGCGCGAGATTACCTTAGAGAAGTGTGAGCGTGCAGACGTAGAGCCCTGTCGTGTAGTGAAATAACTCCGTTGTGAGGCAGTGAGGCCGAGGCCGGACGCGGAGCAGCCGGCTGGCATGTGCGCTGCCGTCGCGTCGTTGGCAGCCCATCGGTGAGGCCGCTCGGAGCAACCCCCATCTGTATGGCTACTATGCAATTTGCCCCTCGGGCCTGACAGTTGTCGGCCCGAGGGGCAAATGGTTTGTCCGAAGCTTTAGAGGCGCAGCTTACTTGCCTTGGCGTTCCTTATACTTCTCTACCTGACGCAGCAGAGTGTCTACGCAGAGGTCTACGCCCTCTTCGAAGGTGTCGCAGACCTTTGAGGCGTGAAGTTCGGTGCCGGGCAGGTGAAGGTTGATGGCCGTCTCTTTGTTGTTGGCCGTTTCAGGCTTCACCACCTTGAGTATGACCTCTGCCGTGGTTATTTTCTCGCATGTCTTATCGAGCTTGGCAACTTTCTTTTCAATAAACTGAACGAGCTTCTCAGTAGCGTCGAAGTGGATAGCTTGAATTTTGAGTTCCATAGAAACCTCCTTGTTGTTTTATGCCCTGGGGTGGGCGAGTTCATATTCTTTCTTGAGGTCGGCGAAAGTAGTGTGGGTGTACACCTCGGTGGTCCCGATACTTTCGTGCCCCAGTAATTGCTTGATGGCTTCGAGGTCGGCTCCGTTGTTGAGCATGGCCGTGGCGAAGGTGTGCCTCAGCACGTGGGGGCTACGCTTCTTCTGGTAGGTCACCAACCCTAAGTAGTGGGCGACCATGGCTCTCACTTGCGGGTAGGATAGGGGAGTGACCTGCGGGGTGACGAAGAGGGGCAGTCGCCCTACTTCTGAGGGGGCGGTGGGAGTGTTGGTGAGATGGAGGCGCTCGTGGATGTAGCTGCGCAGTGCGTCGGCCAATTCTGTGGCAAAGGGGATGATGCGCTGCTTGTTACGTTTGCCGGTCACTTTCAGCTCTCCCTCGTCGCAGTCGACGTCTGCCAGCGTCAGCCCAATGAGTTCGCTGACTCTGAGCCCTGTGTGGTAGAAGGTCAGTAGCATGGTGCGGTCACGCCGGCCGGTGAAGTCGTCCGCGAATGCTACCTTGTCGAAGAGGCTATCCATCTCGCTCTGTTTGACGAAGGTGGGAAGCCGTCGATGGACCTTGGGGTTGCGCAGCAGGCGGGTGGGGTCTCGCTCTATGCGCCCTGTCCGCAGCAGGTACTTATAGTATGCCCTTAGCGCACTGAGTTGTAGCGCTACCGTGCGGGCACTTACTCCCTCTGCCATCCTATGGGCCATCCATTGGCGAATAAGGTCGGTGTCGGCCTTGTCGGGCGTGAGGTCTTCTTCCTTCTCTTGCAGGAAGGTGGAGAAGCGTCGGAGGGCATCGCCGTAGGCTTCTACGCTGCGGGCCGAGAATGCTCGGTCGCCTTTCAGGTAGCTGATGAAATCGTCGGTAGCGGCCATGGAGCTTGGCGAGGGAGGGTTTTCAAAAGCGAATATCGTACATTCTTTTTATGCGCCCAAATTTTTTCTCTTTTTTTAAGCTCCTCCCTTGTGCGGTGCATGTGGTGCCGTGTGTCAGGTGTGCAGTGAACGGCGGGAGGCACGCGCTTTGAGCCGGCAGCGTGGTGGTGCGTATGCAGATAGCCCGCATCTGTCTGAGACAGGTGCGGGCTACGTGTGGGTTGTATAGACGGATGGCGCGCGGGGGCAATGAAGCTCCGACGCCCGGTGCCTGGTGGCTTAGTCGTCGTTGCGGTGAAGCTGCTGAACATAGACAGCATGCTCACGAGCGAGGCGCTTCAGCACACTGGGCTTGTCAAACTGCTGACGAGCGCGGAGCTGCTTCATCACTCCTGTACGCTCGAACTTTCTCTTAAACTTCTTGAGGGCGCGTTCTATGTTCTCGCCATCCTTTACGGGTACTACAATCATGTTGTGTGTTAGATTTTATATTTTGTTATTAGTTGTTGCTGTGTAGTCTATCGGGCTGCAAAGGTAGATATTTATTTTTATAGCCGCAAGGGCTTGGAGAAATTTCGACTTTGCGTTTTCTCCTTTTTCTTGGGAGCGAGGTCGGTGGTGGCGGCCATGGCTGTAGGCGCGAGGGCTTTATTGCTCGATGTGCACTACGCGCTGTGGGTAGGGGATGTTGATGCCTTCACGGTTGAAGAGGTCGTAGACGGCTTGCTGACCGCTGTAGTACATGGGCCAGTAGTCCTCGGTCTTTACCCATACCCGGATGACGAGGTTGACGCTGCTGTCGGCCAGTTCGTCCACTCCCACGAAGGGGGCTTTGTCGGTCGGCTCCTGCAGCACACGGGGGTCCTGGGCGAAGAGGGCCAGCACCTTCTCGCGTACATGGTCGATGCGTTCTCCGTAGTCTACGCCCACCACCCATTGTACGCGGCGCACTTCTTCGCGCGAGTAGTTGGTGACCACGGAGGTGCTGAGGCTGCCGTTGGGGATGTAGACCAGTTTGTTGTCGGCGGTGACGAGGATGGTGTGGAATATTTGTATCTCGCGCACGAGACCTTGCGTGCCTTGCGCCTCTATCCAGTCGCCCACGCGATAAGGCTTGAAGAGGAGGATGACAATGCCGCCGGCGAAGTTCTGGAGGTTGCCGCTCAGCGCCATACCCACGGCTACACCGGCTGAGGCCAGCAGGGCTGCAAACGAGGTGGTGTTGATGCCCAGCGCACTGATGATGCTGATGATGAGGAGGATGGTGAGCAGTATGCGCACGAGGCTCTTCAGGAAGCTCTGCACGCTCACGTCGATGTGGCGGCGGTCGAGCATGGCGCCCACGAGGCGGTTGATGAGCTTAATGAGGAAGTTACCCACCAAGTAGATGAGAAAGGCGGCTAGGATGTGTTTGCCGGTTGTCACAGAGAGGTCGAAGAGCTTGTCAAGCAGCTGGTCGAGGCGTGTGATGGTGAATGTTTGCGGGGCGGCGTTGAGCAGGTTGATCATGTGGCGTTGGGTGGTGTGTATGGTTAAGTCTATGTGTGAGGCGAGGTTGCTGCGGCCGATGGCGGGGGCCGGGCTTGCGGGTCTGCCGGTCGGTCTTGCGGGTCTGCCGGTCGGAGTATGCGGGTCTGCCGGCGGGCTTGCGCGGGTCTGCCGTCTTGTGATGGTTTCTCTGCGGCCGACGGGGAGGGGGTGCATGCGCGGCGTCGGCGTCGTGCTTTCAGCAGTTACCGGCGGGTGATGACTCCCTCGCGGGTGATGCTGAGAGGCGACTGCGGGAAGTCGAGGGCCGAGAGGCGGCTTATCTCTTGGGCCACCACGTGGGTGGTGTCGCGCCGTGGCCCGAGTCCTCGCTGCTGGATGAAGGAGTGTATGTGTCCCGTGCGGAAGCTGCCGTCGCGGGCTATGGTGAGTTCTATGATGGGGGCATAGCCGCTGATGCCCGTGAGCGAGACGCCGTAGGGGGTGCAGAAGTTGCCGAGGCTGTAAGCTATGAAGCGGTTGCGGTATAGCTCCACGCCGCGCACCACGTGGGGGCCGTGGCCATAGACTACGTCAGCTCCGTGGTCTACGCAGAAGTGGGTGAATTCTCTCAGGTTTCCGCGGTCTTCTCCCAGGAAGGTCTCTGTGCCGTGGGGCACTCTGTTCTTGGTTCGGCCCTCTGCGCCTCCGTGGAAGCTGACGATGAGTATGTCGCAGCGCGGGCGCAGGGAGTCTATGATGCGTGCGGCGGTCTCGAGGTCTTGTGTGCGGTAGGTGTAGCCGTTATGGCCGAAGGCGCAGAAGCCGTATCTCACGCCTCCTCTCACTATGACGGCGGTGGCGGGGTGTTCTTTCAGGCCGGCGTAGGCTATGCCTTGTGCCCTGAGTGCGCGCATGGTGGTGGTGCAGCCGTATTCGCCGAAGTCGCGGGCGTGGTTGTTGGCTAAGGAGAGCATGTCGTAGCCGGCTTCGCGCAGTCGTGGGGCGAAGGCGGTGGGGGTGCGGAAGGCGTAGCACACGTTGGACACTTTCTTGGTGGTGGTGCCGCCGTCGCAGAGCGTTCCCTCGAGGTTGCCGGCCGTGACGTCGGTGCGTTGCAGGATGGGGGAGACATGCACAAACAGTTGCCGTCCCTCTTGGGGCGGCAACTGTTTACCGGGGAAGGTTGTTCCCATCATGATGTCTCCTGTGAGGGCCACGGAGAGTGTTTCGCCCTCGGCGCGGGCCGTGCTTGTGGTCAGGCTGACGAGGAGCGCGGCAGCTATGAGGAGGATATGTTTCACGGGAGAGATTATTCTACGATGCGGCGTGCACCCACATAGCGGCGGCTGTAGTATGCCTCCTTGCTGGATGATATTTTGACGCCGCTCGAGCTGCTGGAGTGGATGAAGTCGAAGCTTCCGGTCTCAGGGTCAACGTTGGTGACGATGCCCACATGGCCTACGCGGCTGCTGCCCGAGCGTCCGCCGAAGAATACGAGGTCGCCCTTTTTGAGGTCGGAGGTGCGGGCAATGGGTGTGCCTTGTGTAAATTGTGAGCGGGAGTCACGCAGGATGGGCACATTCTGGCTGCGGTAGATGAAGCTGGTAAAGCCTGAGCAGTCGAAGGCGTAGGGGCCCTGCATGCCTGAGCGGTAGCGGGCGCCGATGTACTGAAGGGCCGTCTTGACTACGTTCTCGCCGAAGAGGGTGGCGGTGGAAGGGGCGACGGCTTTGGTGATGGCGTTGATGGCGTCGGCGGTCGACAGGGCCTTAACCTCTTTGACCACGCGCTCTGCTTCGAGACGGGCGGGCACGGCCTCGGGCATGAGGTCCTGGGCCGGTGCGGAGGCCACCGCTGCAAGAGCGAGGGAGAGAGAGGCGATAAACTTGGTGAAACGCACTATGTGTTCAGATTTGGAGGTTACAAACAAATTTCTCGCGCCAAGGGGTTGGCCCTTAGCGAGAAGGGTGGTGGGCGACGCGCTATGGTCTCAAGGGCCGGGGAAGTGGCCTTTCTTACCCATCCTCTGCAAAGATAGTGTACTCCTTCATACCCAGCAAGTTCTGTCGCTGCCTTTTTGGAGGCTTTTAAGACATTTTTGGAGTTGTCCCGACCGCCACCCGAGGCGTTGCACACATCGGCAGCCACTGTGTGTGGCCTTCTACGGGCGTCGGGGTGGGGCGTCGGGGTGCTCCAGCCGTGGTGAAGGCGGCCTGCCGAGCGGCTTCGGACCGACTTTTAGGCTTTGCCGGCTTGGTGGGCTACGTGGAGCGATGTATTTTTGCGCCATGAAAGTGAAGATAGACCCTTCCTGGGCGCGGGAGCTTCAGCCGGAGTTTGATGCGCCTTACTTTTCGGCCCTCACCGAGTTTGTGCGTCGGGAGTATCGCCGGTGTCAGTGTTTCCCGCCCGGCCCGGAGATATTCAATGCCTTCAATCTCTGTGCTTTCGACCGCGTGAAGGTGGTCATCATAGGGCAGGACCCTTACCACGGCGAGGGCCAGGCCGAGGGTCTGTGCTTCTCGGTGAAAGACGGGGTCAGGTTGCCGCCCTCTCTCGTCAACATCTATCGCGAGGTGGAGCAGGACACGGGCCGCGCACAGCCGTCTTCGGGCAGCCTGCGCCGTTGGGCTGAGCAGGGGGTGCTTCTTCTCAATGCCACTCTCACGGTGAGGGCTCATGCGGCCGCGTCGCACCAGGGACAAGGCTGGGAGCAGTTTACCGATGCCGTGATTGCGCGCCTCAATGAGCGGCGCGACCATTTAGTGTTCATACTTTGGGGAGCATACGCCCAGCGCAAGGGCAGCATCATCGACCGCTCCCGCCACCTCGTGCTCTGCTCGGCCCACCCTTCGCCCCTCTCGGCCTATCACGGCTTCTTTGGCAACCACCACTTCAGCCGTTGCAACACTTATCTCATGGAGCACGGCCTCACCCCCATCAGTTGGTGAGCCGCCGCCCTCCCTGTCTGTTCATCTGATAAAGCTTCTCCATGATCTTAGAGATAGATGGTGTCATACTGACCACCGACATACTGACCGAATGCTTCTGTTGCGACCTCGACAAGTGCAAGGGCGCTTGTTGTGTGGAGGGTGACAGTGGCGCCCCCGTTACACTTGACGAAGTGGCCTGCCTGGAAGATGTGCTCGACGAGGTGTGGCCTGACCTCAGTGCCAAGGCCCAGGACGTGATTGACCGTCAGGGCGTGGCCTACACCGACTGCGAGGGCGATCTCGTGACGAGCATTGTCAAGGGCCGTGACTGCGTGTTTACCTGTTACGGGGCAGACGGTTGCTGCTTCTGTGCCACGGACAAGGCTTACCGTGAGGGACGCACGGCGTGGCGCAAGCCTCTCTCGTGTGAGTTGTATCCCATACGCGAAAAGCGCTTCAGCAATGGCCTCTGCGGCCTTCAGCTGCATCGTTGGAACATCTGCGACGATGCCCGCAAGAAGGGGCGCGCCCTCGACCTGAAGGTCTATCAGTTTCTCAAGGAGCCCCTTATCCGCCGCTTCGGCGAGGCGTGGTACGCCAAGCTCTGCGAGGCTGCGGCCCATGTGGCGCTGCAGGACGAAACACATTGAGGCTGAGCGCATTCACCTTCTCGGTAGTAACCATGAAGCAGGCGGTCAAGGTGAGCACCTTGGCCGCCTGCTTCGTGAGGTAGGGCGAGGGTATGGGCCTCGTCGGACCGCTATGTGGGAGGGGTTATACCAAGTGGCGGATGAGCTCTTCGCGGTCGCCCGGCAGGAGGTCGATGACGGGCACCTCGATCATGGTGTAGCAGCCGGGTTGGCGGCGCAGGGTGGCGCGGGCCACGCCCACGAGCACCTGGGCGGTGAGGGCGGGGTTGTTGATGCGCATGTTGAACTCGAAGAGCTGGTTCTGTGTAGTGCCCGAGACGCCCTTGCGCGTGAGGTTGACGCCGTGGCCCATGTCGATGACGTCGTCCACGGAGGGCACGAGGTTGACGTGGGTCTCGTCGGAGGCGAAGTATGGGTCGGCCTTGATGGCAGCGGCCACCTTGTCAAACTCATAGCCCTCTTCCAGCTCGACGTAGACCATACGGCGGTGAATGCCGGTGCCGGTGGGGATGGTCATGCTGAGGGCCTTCTTGACGCCTTCGATGGCTTTGACGGCTACGGTGTGGCCCATCGACATGCCGGGGCCGAAGTTGGTGTAGGTGATGCCTTTGGGGGCAAGGGCCTGGAGCAGGGTGCGCACGATGCTGTCGGAGCCCGGGTCCCATCCGGCTGATATGATGCTCACGGCGCCGTGTGCCTTGGCGGTGGCGTCGAGGGAGCGTCGGAGGTCGACTATCTTGGTGTGAATGTCGAAGCTGTCGACGGTGTTGATG
Organism: uncultured Bacteroidales bacterium; assembly: GCA_945836755.1. Taxonomy (GTDB): domain Bacteria; phylum Bacteroidota; class Bacteroidia; order Bacteroidales; family Bacteroidaceae; genus Alloprevotella. The sequence continues at coordinate 11,472 of CAMAMB010000030.1, read as the reverse complement.
CCGAGGGCGAGTATCTCTTTGGCGTATGCCTCCACGCTGCGGGTGGGGGTAGCGAGTATGGCGACGTCAACGTCGTGGAGGAGCTTGATGTCGCTGACCACGTCGTACTTCTTGAGTTCTTCGGGGCAGTCGGCATTGCCCTTGCGGCGCACGATACCTGCTATTTCAAAGTCGGGAGCGGCCTCTAAGGCCTGAAGGGTGTAGTGTCCAATGTTGCCATAGCCTACGATGGCGGCGCGGATCTTTTTCATTTTAGTTAAGGTGTATGGGTTGGTTATTGGCTTCGGCTGCAAATATACGGCAAAGGGAGAGGATGTGGCCTCTGGGGAAGTTTTTTTTGCACCTGTTTTTTGCTTGAAGGCCACTCTGCCGGCTCACAGCCTATGCACCGGGCCGGCCATGCAGGTGGCGACAAGTGTGGGCTGCGGGCGGAGTGCGAGCGTGCCGCTCCCGGCCTGCGGCGTATGCTGTCGAGGCTGCGAAATGCTCTCTGCAGCTCGCAGCACCGGCATGCGCCTCCTGCGGTGGAGGCACGGCGGCCGTCTGACATCTACATGGAGCTTTCCCTACATGTACATGCCGTTTTTTCTACATGTACATCCCGTTAAAACTACATGTACATCCCGTTAAAACTACATGTACATGCCGTTCAACCTACATGTACATGCCGTTAAAATCATATGTACATCGAGTTTCTCCCACTTGTGCGCCCTGACGCTTCTGCATCACTTTTGCCATGGAGTGAAAGCGCGGGGCAGGGCGGTGGGCCGTCAGTGTACAATAAATAACAGCGCGCGCACGCGCGTACGACAAGCCCCCGTCCATCGGTGGGCGACAGACGGGGGCTTGGAGAGGGTAGTGTGTGGTCTCAGACCGTCGGTGGTCTGAGCGGTGGGCATGGTTTAGAGCGTCCAGTCCTCCTTGGTCTTACGCACATAGGAGGCGTATCTGCGCTGTGCGGCCTTCTTGGTCTCGTCGAAGAGCTCCTGTGCCTGTTCGGGCAGGGCCTTCTTCAGCGAGAGGAAGCGCACCTCGTTGTCGAGGTAGTCCTGGAAGAGGTCCCAGTTGGGCTCTTTGCTGTCAAGGGTGAAGGGGTTCTTGCCTTCGTCGGCGAGGGTGGGGTTGTAGCGCCAGAGGTGCCAGTAGCCGCAGGCCACGGCACGCTTCTCTTCTTCCTGGCTGCGTCCCATGCCTCCCTTGATCTTGAGGCCGTGGTTGATACAGGGAGCGTATGCGATGACGAGTGAGGGTCCGGGATAGGCTTCAGCCTCGCGGAGGGCCTTGAGACACTGTGCCTGGTCGGCGCCCATGGCAACCTGTGCCACGTAGACGTAGCCGTAGGTGGCCTGCATGAGGCCGAGGTCCTTCTTTGTGACGCGCTTGCCTGCAGCGGCAAACTGGGCGATTGCGCCGACGGGCGTGGCCTTCGAAGCCTGGCCGCCGGTGTTGGAGTAGACTTCGGTGTCGAGCACGAGGATGTTGACATCTTCGCCGCTTGCGAGCACGTGGTCGAGGCCGCCGTAGCCAATGTCGTAGGAGGCACCGTCGCCGCCGATGATCCACTGGCTGCGCTTGGTGAGGTAGTGGCTAAGCTCGAGGAGCTGCTGTGCGAGCTCGTGGCCCTTGGCAGCGCCGGCCTCGAGGAAGGGCTTCATCTTGTCGGCCACTTCGCGGGTGATGTCGGCGTCGTTCTGGTTGTCTATCCAGCGCTGGGCAAGCTCCTTCATTTCAGCGCAGGAGCATTCGCACATGGTGACCTTGCGGAGGAGGGCTTCGATGCGTGCGCGCATCTTCTTGTTGGCCATGACCATGCCGAGGCCGAACTCACAGAAGTCTTCGAAGAGCGAGTTGGCCCATGCGGGGCCTTGTCCCTTCTCGTTGGTGCAGTAGGGGGTGGAAGGTATAGAGCCTGAGTAGATGGAGGAGCAGCCTGTGGCGTTGGCTACCATCTGTCGGTCGCCGAAGAGCTGGCTGACGAGCTTGACGTAGGGCGTCTCACCGCAGCCGGAGCATGCTCCGGAGAACTCGAAGAGGGGTGTGGCAAACTGCGAGTTCTTGGGGTTGAGCTTGATGTCTACAAGGTGCTGCTTGGAAGTGACGTTCTTCACGCAATAATCCCAGTTGGCAGCTTCGTCCATCTGGCTTGCCAGGGGCACCATCTCGAGGGCCTTGTTGCCTTTGAGGCCGGGGCAGACGTCGGCGCAGTTGCCGCAGCCGAGGCAGTCGAGCACGTCAACCTGCTGAACGAAGTGCATGCCCTTCATGGTGGCCGGCGCCTTCATTTCGATAGACGCTCCCTTGAAGCCGGCGAGCTCGTCGTCGGTGAGGACGAAGGGACGGATGGCGGCGTGGGGGCAGACGAAGGCGCACTTGTTGCACTGTATACAGTTCTCCATCTTCCAGACGGGGACGAAGGTGGCCACTCCGCGCTTCTCGTAGGCGGCAGTGCCTTGCTGCCATGTGCCGTCTTCCGACACCTTGAAGGCGCTGACGGGGAGCAGGTCGCCGTTCTGGGCGTTGATGGGACGCACGAGCTCAGAGATGTAAGCGGGCTCGTCGCGCTCAACGGGGGCATCGGCGGGTAGCTCGGCCCATGCGGGGTCGATGGTGAGCTGCTTGTATTCGCCTCCGCGATCGACGGCCTGGTAGTTCTTGTCGACCACGTCCTGTCCCTTCTTGCCGTAAGACTTGACGATGAATTTCTTCATCTGCTCGACGGCGAGGTCGACGGGTATGACCTCGGTGATACGGAAGAAGGCCGACTGTAGGATGGTGTTGGTGCGGTTGCCGAGGCCTATCTCCTGGGCTATCTTGGTGGCGTTGATGTAGTAGACGGTGATGTGGTGGCTGGCAAAGTAGCGCTTCACGTTGTTGGGCAGGTTGTCAGCCAGCTCGTCGCCGTCCCAAATGGTGTTGAGCAGGAAGGTGCCGTTGTCGCGCAGTCCACGCAACACATCGTACATGTGGAGATATGCCTGGACGTGGCAAGCCACGAAGTTGGGTGTCTTGATCTGATAGGTGGACCGTATGGGGTGGTCGCCGAAGCGTAGGTGTGAGCAGGTGAAGCCGCCCGACTTCTTGGAGTCGTAGGAGAAGTAAGCCTGGCAGTACTTGTCGGTGTTGTCGCCAATGATTTTGACCGAGTTTTTGTTAGCACCCACGGTTCCGTCGGCGCCGAGGCCGTAGAACTTGGCCTCGAAGATGCCTTCTCCGCCGAGCGCCATCTCTTCTTCAAGAGGCAGTGAGGTGAAGGTGACGTCGTCGACGATGCCCACGGTGAAGTGGTCCTTGGGTTCGGGCAGGGCGAGGTTGTCGAAGACGCTGATTATCATGGTGGGCGTGGTGTCGCAGGAGCCCAGGCCGTAGCGTCCGCCTACGATGACGGGGCGCTCGGCCACGTTGTAGAAGGCGTCCTTGACGTCGAGATAGAGTGGCTCTCCGCTTGCACCGGGCTCTTTTGTGCGGTCGAGCACGGCAATCTTCTTGCAGGTCTTGGGCACAGCGGCCAGGAGGTGCTTGACGGAGAAGGGACGGTAGAGGTGAACGCTGACCATGCCGACCTTCTCGCCCTTGGCGTTGAGGTGGTCGATGGCCTCGCGTGCGGCTTCGGTCACTGAGCCCATGCAGATGATGACACGCTCGGCGTCGTCGGCTCCGTAGTAGCTGAAGAGCTTGTACTCACGGCCGGTGATTTTGGAAACGGCAGCCATGTACTTCTCGACGATGGCGGGCACGGCGTCGTAGTATGCGTTGCACACTTCGCGGTGGGCGAAGAAGGTCTCGGGGTTCTCGGCCATGCCGCGGGCCACGGGATGTTCGGGCGTGAGGGCGCGGCTGCGGAACTCAGCCACCTTGTCCATGGGCACGAGGGGGCGGATGTCTTCCTGGTCCATGACCTCAATCTTCTGATACTCGTGTGAAGTGCGGAAGCCGTCGAAGAAGTTGATGAAGGGGACGCGGCTCTCGAGGGTGGCGAGGTGTGCCACGGCGCTGAGGTCCATTACCTCCTGTACGCTGCCCTCGCAGAGCATGGCGAAGCCGGTCTGGCGGCATGCCATGACGTCTTGGTGGTCGCCGAAGATGCAGAGGGAGTGGCTGGCAAGGGTGCGCGCCGATACGTGGAACACGCATGGCAGCAGCTCGCCGGCTATCTTGTACATGTTGGGTATCATGAGCAGGAGGCCCTGCGAGGCGGTGAAGGTCGTGGTGAGCGCTCCGGCCTGGAGTGAGCCGTGTACGGCGCCGGCTGCACCGCCTTCACTTTGCATTTCCTGTACCTTGACCGTGTCGCCGAAGAGGTTGATGCGGCCCTGGGCCGACCACTCGTCGACGTGCTCAGCCATGGGTGACGACGGGGTGATGGGGTAGATGGCGGCTACTTCGGAGAACATGTAGGCAATGTGCGCTGCTGCCTGATTGCCGTCGCAAGTGATAAACTTTTTGTTAGCCATAATGGTAGTTGGGTTCTGTGCTGTCTCGGCGCTTATGGGGCGCGGCGTCTGGGGCTTATGCCGGAGATGCGTGGGGAGACGAGCAAAGGGTATAAATTAGTTGAGAGATTGTGATGCGGTGTGTCTGATCGTTCGCGGATGGCGAAGTGACAGATGTATAAGGTATATATAGGTGTGTCTTTGGGTCGCGGGGTGCAGGGGGTGGGTTCCCGGGGGGCGAATAACCGTTTCCGGCGGCGCAATAACCATGCGCGGGGTGTGCATGCCCATTTCTGGCGGCGCTATAACCGTTTCCGGCAGCGCTATAACCATGCGCGGGGTGTTCATGCCCGTTTCCGGCGGCGCTATAACCATGCGAGGGGTGTGCATACCCGTTTCCGGCGGCGCTATGCCCGACTTTGGGCGTGTACAAAGAGACGCCCGCTCCGTCTCATCGGTCATCGTCCTACTTTAGTAGAGGAAGCCGAAGAGCCAAAGCGGAATGTCGTTGTCGCGGCCCACGTCAGTGTTGTATTTGACGTAGATGGTGTCGGCCGTGGTGCGTACCCTGCGGGAGCGGTCGCACACACAGACGTTGGTGGTATTGTCTATGCGGAAGAGGCCCGTGCGGCGGCGCTTGTTGACGGTGTGGTGACGCCAGAGGCAGTTGACGAAGAAGGTCTCCATGATGGTCTGCTCTGTTATGGAGGGCTCGTAGACGGCGTTGAGCAGGTTGGCGTCGTGCAGGTAGATGGCGGCGGGCTTCTTGGGGAAGGTGTCGCCCTCGCGGTGCACCATGTTGATGAGGCGGGCCTCTTCGAGGTATTTCAGGTAATTCATCACGGTGGCCCTTGAAGTACCAATCTCCGCGGCCAGCTTACTGACGTTGGGCGAGGCAGGGTCGCTGATGGCCAGGAGGTAGAGCAGCTTCTTGATGCGCGACAGGTATTTCAGCTCTATCTGCTTGTTCAGAAGGAGGTCCACCTCTATCATGTTGTTCATGGCCTTCAGCAGGGCCTCGGTGAAGTTGTGGTTCTCGAGGAAGAAGGGGTAGTAGCCGTGTTGGAGGTAGTCGCGGAAGTAGTCCCAGGGATGCACCTTGGGCAGGATGGTGCGCAGGATGTGGTTGTGCTCCTGGAGCAGCTTGTCGAAGGTGAAAGCCTCAAACTGCTGGTTAGTGGCCAGATTGATATACTCTCTGAACGAAAAGCCGTGGAGCACGTAGGTGCGGCTGATGGACGACAGCTCGGTGGGGTCGTCCTCGTCGCCCATGGGCACGGAGGTCGTGGTGTAGACGATGCGCAGGTACGGGAACTTATGGTAGCATTCGCAGAGCTGCTCGCGCCAGTCGGGCAACTTGAATACTTGGTCGATGAGGAGCACCTGGCCTCCCTCGGCCACGAATCGGCCCGCGAAGTCTACTATGCCGTGGGCCTGGAAGTAGAAGCTGTTGACATTGATGTAGATGCACTGGCGAAGGCGCACGTCATAATTCTCCTTGGCATATTGCAGCAGGAAGGAGGTGCGCCCCACGCCGCGCGGGCCGCGTATGCCGATCATGCGGTAACTCCAGTCGATGGCGTCCATGAGTGAGCGCCGCACGGGAGCATTGAAGTGCTCCATCAGGTAGGCGTGTGATAGAAAGAATGTCTCCATAGCCTCTTTGTTTTATGTGAAGAAGCAGGTGTCGCCATCTCGCCCCGCTGCCGGCTTATCTCTTTGTGTATGAGCGACAAGCAGCGGGTGGAGAACGCAACGCTTTTGGGACTACCCACTTATCACCGCAAAGTTAACAACTTAAACTTTAACTTGCAAAGCCTACTTTGCAAATTTTTGGCTAAGGATCTTGGGCATTCCCTTCTATCTCATCACCTTCTTGCGGCCGTTGACAATGTACACGCCTTCGCCGGGATTGCTTGTCGGAATGCCTCTGAGGTCATAGACGGTGGTTGTCCTACGTTCCCCGTCTTTCGTCGAATAGATGCCGGTGGGGAGGCCGTCGCTGGTGTTGTACACTACGTCGGAGGTGACGTCGTTGGTGCCGTCGGCAAAGCGGGCCACGCAGTATACGCAGCTGCCTTCCTCGAGGCGGCTGAGGTCGATGGTGGGCGCGGTGGCCTCTGCGATGGCGCAGTCGGGGAGGCCGTAGAGTATGTTTGTCACCCGGGCCTCGTCGCGGCCTTCCCTGCCATCACCGTCTTTGGAGTAGGCCAGTCTCACCACGTACGTGCCGTCTTCCTCGAAGGTGTAGGTGTAGTGGCCGGTAGCTTTGCCCGACTTCCTCAGCTTTACGGTGCCGTTGATGCTCAGGGTGAAGTCGTCAAAGCCTTCTTCGCTGCTCACCTCCCAGTCACACTCAAAGGTCATGCCGGCCTTGGCGTCTATCTCTATTTCCTTCGAAGAGGTGGAGCTGTTGCCGTGGTTCGTTGAGACCCAGTCTTCTGCGGCATGTAGCTCGTTCTTGTAGTACCATTGGTAGGCGGCGTTGGCTGCGTCGTCCACTACGAAGGTAGGCTCGTCTTTCGTGGGCTGTTGGCGCACGCAGTTCTGCCAGTAGACGAAGAGCACCATGTCGTCGCTGACAACGCTGTCTGCGGTGGCCTCCCATCCCACGAAGGTCTTGTTCGACGTGGGCACGGGCAGCTCGCCCAGGGCCTCGCCGTGGCCGACCACTTTAGGCGGCAGGGTCACGAGGTGGAGCGTGTCGATAAACTCCACCAGGTGGCTGCTCTTGTTCTTGTCGAAGCTGGTGAGGTAGTTGCTGCCGCCCCATGTGGAGTAGCCGCATTCGGTGTGCTCGGCCACCCAGGCGTTCTTGTCTTCGGGCTCTTCGATGAGCCCTTCATTCTGTCTTTTGTTCGTTCCGAGCTCTACGTGGGTCAGCTGGAAGCCGTAGCCTGGGAGCTCTATGTTAAACGAGAAGTGGCAGTTGCGTATCTTGCCGGTGGCGCGGTTGGCGTAGCAGATGGCGCCAAACTGCCGGTTGTCGTAGCCGTCGAACACGGTGCTCATTGCGCCGTAGGCGTAGCAGTTGTCTATGCTGCCGTGATTATCGTAGGCCATGGTTCCGGCGGCTCCGGCCGCGTAAGAGCCGGCGTACAGGTTGTAGATGCAGTTGTAGATGTGGCCGGTCTCCGTCAGGGTGTTGGCTATGCACATGCGGGCATAGCTGAATAGGCTGTAGCTGCCCCAGGTCCATCCTCTGACCTCTAAATCGTGGACGGAGCCCGAGACTGTGTCGAACAGCGTGCCGTGCACGCCGTTGAGCCAGTATGAATGTCCTAGCTCTGATCTGAAACTTATCAAGCGGTTGTGGCCGTCGAAGTCGCCCTTGAATTCCCCTTGGGCCGTCGACGTTATCTGTCCCAACCGCAGGTTACAGCCGAGGCGGATGTAGCTTCCCTCAAACGTCTGTCCGGCGCTGATCTGTTCGAAGAAGTAGAACAGCTGGCTCGGGGTGTAGATGGTGTACGGGTCTTCCTTGCTTCCGTTGCCGCCCTGAAAGCCTTGGGCGGCCGAGGTGCCTGCTGACAGCAGCAGGGCCATGCAGAGCATGATAGTTTTCATAATGGTGCTGGAAATGTGTGAGTGTATGTTTGTATTTATCGCATGGTGTCGTCCTCGCTCTCGGTGGTGCTGACGGAGGGCTTGAAGGTTAGCAGGGCCTGCCCGTCTTCTTCCACGGTGTAAGTCGCTCCAGGCTCCAAGGTCGGTGCACTTACAAAGAGGCTGCCTTTCTGCACTTCGCGGGGGCAGGTCAGCTTCCATAGCGTCATGCCGTCCTTGGTCACGGCGTAGTGGCTGCCTTCGCGCAGGTGGATATGGGTGGGCGAGGGCCATAGCCGGCTTATGCCCGTCGAGTAGTAGGGTTGTGTGGTCTCCTTCAGCCTGATGGGCGAGCCTCCCATGGCTATCACCGTTCCGCCGTGTACGCTGATCTGTCGGCGGTGAGCATCCAAGCCTTCATTGAAGCGGTGGCTGCTGATGGCGGTGAGGTGGCCGCCGTCTATGGTGAGGCTGCCGTTGGAGTCGATGCCGTCGTTGTCGATGGAGTGGCAGTACACCGTGCCGCCTGTCATGCTGAAGTTCTTGCCCACATTGATTCCGTCGTCGTAGGTGTGGCATTCTATGTAGCCTCCCTTCACCTTCATGCCGGTCCGGCTCTCGATGCCTTCGCCTCCCATGCCGTGGGTTTTGACGTAGATGCGGCCTCCGTACACGTAGATGGCGGCTCGGGCCTTGATGCCCTTGGGGCATCCGTAGCGCTTGTCGGCCGTGGTGTCGTTGACGATGGGTCCTGCCGTGGTCTCCACGCGTAGGGTGGGGGCGTCGCCGCTGCGGCCAATGGCCAGTCTGCCCACGGCTTCTATGCCCTTGCCGCCGAGGCCTGTGCTGAGGCAGTCGATGGTGCCGCTGTCGATGGTGAGGTCGCCTTTGACGTAGATGCACTTGGCCGTGTGGTATGCCTTCCGGCCGGATGGCTTGACGTATTCCTCGCCGTCCTTGTGGGTGCTGACGCTGAGGCTGCCGTGTCCGTTGATGAGCAGGTTGCCGCCGCATTTGATGCCGCCGTGCAGCACGTTGGCCGTGCCGTCTGCCAGGTGGAGGGTCACGCTGCGGTCTGTGAGTGAGCGGATGACCCTCTTGTTGCCGCACTGCAGGTGGAGGCTGTCTGCCACTATCGTGTAGTCTACGGCCGAACTCACTATGAGGCGGCTGCACGTGCTCTTGCCGCTGAGCCGTATCTCGGGGTGGCGGTCGGTCTGCTTGATATACACTCTCACGGCGGTGGCGGTGTCGTTGTGTGTCACCTTGACCACTGAGGGCGCCTCGTTCGCTATCGCCACGCTGTCGCCCACGAACCTGAGGCTCACCACGACCTTGTCAGTCGGCATGGCCGGCAGGGCGGCCTGCCACAGCAGGCAGGTCAACATTATGAGCAGGCGCAGGATGGGGGAGGGGAACATGGCGAGACTGACTGAAGGGGATGAAACGAATGTGGGGCGTATGGCACAGAGACATCACAAGGCGACGGGTAAGCGCCTTTCCGCCCATCCATGCCCTTGGTCTGCCCCGACCGTCGGCGCGGGCTGTGGGCGCAAGCCGTAGAATGACGCCGAGGCGGTGGCACGTCTATGTGGGCGGCACAGCCTCGGTGGCTGAGGGGGAGCGGCATGTCTCCCCCGAGGGGCGGGGTCAGAGTTGTGAGTCGTAGACGCGGGGCGTGTCTATGCCGTGGCGGCTGAAGGTGGCGGCTATGTAGGCCTGCTGTTCGGCGGTGATGTCTTTCTCGCCGTTCTTCATGCGGTAGTAGAGGCCTTTGCCGAAGTGAGCCATCAGTTCTTGCTTGATGGCGGAGGCCACGGAGGTGCTGACGTCGTCGTAGATGTTGTTCATGCCGCGCACGGGATTGGCGGTGGAGGTCGTGGTGTCGTTGGTGTTCATGGAGTGGGGTATAGTATAGTTTTATGTGGTTGCTGATAGGTGTCAGGTGGGCGCGAAGTTACAAAAAAATCCTTTCTCGAGGTCCTCGGCGTCTTCGCCTCATTTCAGGCGCTTGAGCAGGAAGGAGGGAGCGAAGCGCAGGAAGATGCCCACCGTGTAGTCAAGGTTGGTGGGTGTATAGCCGTCTTTGGTGGGAGGGGTGTCCACACTGTGGCTGAGCATGTAGGAGGCCTCGCCCATGACGCCCCAGCTGCACCCCTTGCCCAGGTCCTTGGCATACTCGGCGCGCAGGCTCAGACGCTGTATCTGGCGGTATATCAGACCTTTCTGTCGTTCGCTGTAGCAGTTGTAGAGAGGGTCGCCCAGTAGGGTGACAAACTTGTGCCCCATGAAGTAGCTCAGACTGAGCGCCGCCGAGGCATAACCGGCCGTTACAGCTGCGTGGAGGCCGTAACCCTGTTTGAGGGGGTAGATGTTGTCAGCGGCCTGGCGGTAAAGCAGGCCCATCACTTCGGCTTTGATGCCGGCCGGGCGCTTGCTGCGCAGCCGCTTCTCGTAGCAGAGGCCCGCGGCGGCGTTGAAGACGGTGCTTATCTCGCGGTTCTTCTGGTTGCGGTTGATTTCGCCGCCGTGGTGCATGGCTATCACCTGCACGGGGATGCTCCAGCGTGCGGCCCGGCTCGGCGAGTGGAACTTGAAGCGCGAGGTGAGGCCGTACGTAAGCTGCTCCTGATGGTTGTCGTTGCGGTAGATGAATTTCTCCCAGTCCACCCACGTCTCGGCGTCCACCCACGCGCTCTCCCAGCGCAGCTGGAGGCCCGCTTCGGGGTCGGCCGTGAGGTTTAGCTCGTCGTGGTAGAGCTGCGGGCATAGGTCGTGGTTGCCCTGGCCGTAGAGCGAGCCGATGGTGAGGCTGAAGTGGCGGTTCACCTGGAGGTCGGCCCTGAAAAGGGGGGTGCAGTGCAAGCCGTGGCCCGTGCTTCCGTCGTCGGTGGTGGGCAGGCCGCGGTAAGTGCCCGACGGATACCTCTCCGTGCCCCAGTAGCGCAGCAGGTGGACACCGGCTTCCACCCGCAGCTTGCCTATGGGCTGATAGCTGAGAGTGGGCGCCAGCTCGAAGCCGGGCAGGGTGTAGCCGTAGCCCTGGCGGCCGCTGTACTCGTTGTTGATGAAGAAGTTGGTGTTCTCTATCTTCAGCCGCACCTCGCCCTTGCCGTCAGCCTCTATGGCGTGGGGGGTCATGAAGAGCAGGCTGTCGAGCTGGGCGCAGAGTTTCCCGGGCAGCAGCATACCTATATATATAAGGAAGCAGACCATAACCTGCCGGGCAGAGACGTAGTGGGCATATTTTTCAGACATAGTGGTGCAAATGTATGAAAACTGCCACATATACGGCCAAATCGTGACCCCAAATGTGTACATACGTTTCCTCATGGCGCCACTGCCGGTGTGTACCGGCACGAAACTCTCACCCGGCGCCGGACGCCGCCGCCATGTCCGTCTTTGGTCGCTTGCAGCAAGGCTGACCTCAGTGGCAAGTTCTAGATGTACATGTAGTTTTTCCTGGATGTACATGTAGTTTTTCTTAGATGTACAT